>DATGVD010000659.1:0-3512 GCA_035300785.1 Pyrinomonadaceae bacterium
TTCAAACTTTACCGCCACCGCGCCATTCTGTTTCTGTCGCTCAAGGGTCGCAGTAACGACTTTCTTGAGATATTCATTCAACGATGATGGCAGCTCGGCGAGCTTTAGGTCGGCTAGATATCGCTTTAGCAAACGCTCTTCGCCGGGATAGAAGGCGGCATAGTCACGATTGAATCGTTTGGCCGCGTCGTTGTTCAGCGGAAAGATCAGCGCGTCGTCAAACGCTACCCAGCGAAAGCGCGGCGTTGCCAAACCGCGGCCCATCGCCACGCGATTCGCAAACATCGTTTCGATGTTGAGCTGATCCAGCACCCAAGCGGGAAATCTGTCACCGCGTTCAAGCGTCACCCGTTGCTTGATCTTTAGCAACTCCGCGACGTGGGCCTCGCTCATGTCCTTGTAAGCATAGCCGTAGAGATCGTGCCAGGCGCGAATGAATTCAGGATTCGTTGGACTCAAACGCAGCGGCAGCGGAAACGCTTCGATTGCCTCGAGCGGCAGCGCATCGTATTCGTCATCCGGCTTCTCGTCTTCTGCAACGTACTTCAAAGGATGCGCGTGATTGTCGATAGCTTTGATTTTGGAAATCTCCGCAAGCAGGGAGGGATCAGCAACGGTTTGCGCGTCAATATGCGTTCCAAGGAGACAAACGGACGCGAGTAGGAACACGCGAATACTTGCAGTCATATTTTAACTGACTCCGTTTTAGCTACAATAGTTTCTTGAACTGTTCGACGGTAAGACCCGCATCGCGAGCGATGCCGCCCATGGTTAATGCGTTAACGGGATTGTGGCGAGGAATGGTTACGATTCTGACTGCATCCGACATCACCGTGTGTTTGCCCTCTCGTACAATTCTGAATCCTGCCTTCTCCAGAGCTTTGATGGCTTCAAGGTGATTGACGCCAGGAATCTTTGGCATGCTTAGGCGCCTACCTCGACTTCACGAACATCAGCGTTCTTGACGAGGTCATCGATCGCCGCGAGATATTCCCGAATGGCGTCCTGAATGTTTTCCATGGCCTCATCTTCAGTCTCGCCCTGAGACCAACACCCAGGCAGACCGGGACAAGAGACGCTGTAGCCCTCTTCCGATTTCTCCAAAAGGACTTTGTATTTCATTTAGGCCTCCAGTTCGCGATTCTAGCGCGTCTGGCTGGGGACTGCACGTGCAATGAACTTACTTGCACGGATTCTGATCTTTCGTCGCGCCGACTCGCTTGATGCGGCCATCAATCTTCGGAGCAATCGCCGGCACGGCAGTGATTGCCCGCAGCAAAATCTCTGACTCAACCAGCGCTTGCTCGGGTCGGACCAAAAACGCAGCCCCCAGCATGTCGTAGGCATCACCATGTTCGACCGCGAGGTATGTAGTCGTCGCCAGCGTGTAACTTCGCCGATCCTCAAGCGGCTTTCCGTTCACAGTCACGCTGGTCAGACGAGCACCCGGTTTACGGTTCGTGTCAAACGCATAACGTAGACCGGAAACCTGTGGAAAGCGACCTGGCTGTAATTCTTCGGCGGCGGTTGCCACTCCGTGCTCCAGCGCCGCGCGGATCGCTGCGCCGGTGACTTGCAATTTCACCACGCGATTGTTGAAAGGCAAAATCGAAAGCACGTCACGCTTGGTCAGGATTCCTGGCTTAATGATCGCGTCGGCGCGAATCGAGCCGCCATTGACCAGGGCCACGTCGGCCTGCGTCGCCTGGCGAAAAGCATCGGCCACGAAATCTGCCATGTTCGTTTCCTGCATCCGCACGTCGGCGCTCCTGACGTCCAGATCGACTTCAGTGCGGCCCACGGGCACCTCCAGGCTCTTCAATAGCGCGCCATACTTCCGATCAAGCGAAGCAAAGGCCGGATCGTCCTTCACTTTGTCGGTCACGGGAATGATTTGCCAGTCGATGCTCTCGAGCTTGCCTGTAGACTTTGAGATGTTGAGATCGATACGGCCCAATTCGCGTGCGTCTGCGTCCATTTTGAAAATCGGGGCGTGTCCGGACATTGATTCCAACAACGTGTGTTCATGGCCTCCAATAATCACGTCAACGCCCGAGCAGCGCGCGAACTGCTTGTCGTCGCCGATTGTCTGGTGAGTTAGCGCCACAATTATCTGCGCTCCGGCGGCGTGAATTTTGGGAACCACTTTCGCCGCCGTGGCGCATGGATCGAGAATATCGACATCCGGGCCAGGCCGCGAAGTCAGTAGCGTCTCCTGCAAGACGATTCCGAACAGACCAATCTTCGCTCCGTCAAATTCGCGAATTACAAACTCAGGCATGTCGCCAAACGTCTTGCCGGTCTTCCTATCGATGACGTTTGCCGCCAGCCATTTGAAATGCGATTCGCTGATGCGCGTGCGCAGCACATCCGGGCCAAAGTCGAATTCGTGATTCCCAAAGGTCGCATAGTCCAACCCGCTTGTGTTCCAGGCGTCGATCATTTGCTTGCCCTGATAGGTGTTCGATTCGACCGACGGCGAGATCGTGTCGCCGGCCAGCAGGAAGAGCGCGTGCGGCGATTCGCTCATGATCTGCTTGCGCAAAGTCAGGACTCGCGCCAATCCGCCGCGCGTGCCGCCGTCAACCGCCGCGAACTGATAGACGTCGTTTAGCTCCAAGAGCGTCACGCGGACGTTGCACTCGCGCTGGGCCTGCGCCGTAGAGAGGTTGATGAGGCTGGCCGCGCTGATTGCGACCAGCGCCAGAACTAATCCCGCAGCGAGCGCGATGCGCCGCGCCGAAACGCGTCTATGAATCATGTGCGAAACCTTTCAGCTAAAAGCGTCGCGGTCAGACCCGCAACTGTGCCCGATCAAAACGCCTGGATTATACTGAGGTGAAGTTGATCACGACAATCTGATTCAGAGTTGGTTCAGCGTTCAAGCTTCAGCTTGTCCGGTCGCGGCTTGCAACCTAAAGGTTGAACTCTAAACTCGAACATGACTTTTTCTGACGAAACAGTTTTCATTACCGGATTTCCGGGGTTCATCGCGAGCCGTCTGATCAAGCGCCTGGCTGTCGAGGGCGTGCAATTCATCCTACTTGTGCAGCCCGCGTTGCTCCAGCGGGCGCGTGAAGAAGTTGAGCAAATCGCGAGTGAAACCGGCGCCGCGCGCCATAGCTTTCAGATCGTCGAAGGCGATATTACGCGCGACGGCTTGGGAATGACGAGCGCGGAACTCGAGACGGCGCGCCGCGAAACGACGACGCTGTTTCACCTCGCCGCGATCTACGACCTGGCGGTCGAGCGCGAGCTCGCAATGCGCGTGAACGTCGGAGGCACGCGCAACGTCAACCACTTCGCGAAATCGAGCGAGCAGCTGCGGCGTTATCACTACGTCTCGACTTGCTATGTGGCCGGCAAACGCAAAGGCTTGATTCTGGAAACCGAGCTGCGCCACGACGCAGGTTTTCGCAATCATTATGAAGAAACAAAATACGCGGCCGAGCTGGAAGTTGAGGCGCTGAAATCTGAGTTGCCGGTGACGATTCACCGGCCGGCGATCGTCT
>DATGVD010000660.1:0-4873 GCA_035300785.1 Pyrinomonadaceae bacterium
TACCGGCGCGTCGGCGGTATGGGTAACCTGCTTTGGATGTGCAACGTCGGGAGTCTGGTGCTGGCGATCGGTCTGTTTTGCCAGCGGCGAGAACTGATCCGCGCGGCCGCGATCTGGACGATTCCCGGATTGGCCCTTTGGATCCGCTACGTACTTTACGCCACCTTCAATTATGAGGTGGTGCTGTCATCCATCCTCGTTCACGTCGGGGGAATCGTGATCGGATTGATCGTTTTGCGCCGGGTGCGCATGGATCACATCGCCTGGCTCTACGCCTTTGCCTGGTATTCGATCGTGCAACTCGCGGCGCGGCTCTTTACGGCTCCGGAACTGAATGTCAACCTGGCGTTCCGCATTCAACCCGGCTGGGAGCAACGCTTCGGCAGCTACTGGAAGTTCTGGATCGTGATGACCGCCGTGGTGGCCGCCGGCCTGTGGGTGATCGGAAAGGTTCTTTCGTTGATCTGGCCGGCAACCCCAGAATTACAGAAGCGCGAGCAGCGCCATTTTCCATTTTCCATTTGAGATTTCTCATCTGCCATTTGCCGGATTTATCTCCAGTGGCTTCGTGTGATTTCGTGGATCGTGCCCGGGGCTCAGAAAAGAGGAACGATCCACGAAACCACACGAACGGGCACGAAGCACGAGTGAAGAATGGCAAGTGGAAAATGATCTGGTCGCCCCACTCGCGACTCGGAACCAAACATCAGCGCAGCACGGCTGCCTGCGGACTCAACGTCACCAGGTGCCAGCGCGAGAAAGTTTTGATCAACTCGCTGCGCACACTGACGTAAGCAGTTTCGAGGTAAAGCTTCTCTGGCGCCGGCCATTCCAGGCGCACGATCGGATTGAATGAAACCGGCACGGTCGCCGCCGGCGCAGGGGTTTGATTGCCGCTGTTCTTGTTTGAAGTTTCCGGGGTTGGCTTCTTCGCCGGTCTTGATTTTTCATCGAAAGCCGCGGAAGCGCCAAGCAGGCGCTCGCGCAAAACGATCCGCGCCTGCGTCGGCGCCTTGCCCGCAGCATCGTAGACGCCGACGTCAACGCCGAATGACGTGGCGATCTTTGACGAATCAGGCGACCAAACGAGCGGCACTTCGGCCAGCGCGTCATCCAACAGACGCTCCCCTCCATCAATTGAAATCAATCGCGGCCGGCCCGCCGGTGTCTTGAATTCTTTCTCGCGCGTGTCCCATTCGTTTTCTTTGCACGCGAGTGCCGCCAGCGCGTGGCCATCCGGCGCCCAGGAGAGCGCGAAATAGATCAACCCCTGGCGCGTCGTCAGCGGTTTCAGATCGTAGCCGTCGCTGTTGCAGAGATAAACCTGCTCGGTGTCAAACGTTGCCAGCGGCGCGAACAGCGGAGCGATGGAAGGCGAAGGCAGCGGAGACGCGTTTGGCAGCGCCGGCTCTACTTCTTCGATCGGAGTCGGACTTGGCATGGGCTTCGAGTTCCGGCGGCCGACGAATGCGATGAATCCTCCGTCGGCAGACCACGCGACCGATTCCTGAAATACTACCGCCAAATCCGGCGGCGTCAAATTACGCAAAAACTTTCCGTCGGCGGAATACAGATCGATGCGAAAGGTTTGCGTCGGTTCATCCGCGGTGCTGTAAAGCGCCAGGGCGCGCTGGCCGTTGGGGGAAACCACCGTGCGCAACAGAGCCTCAGTCTTTCGATTCGTATCGAAATCCTGTTGAATCGACGCCAGTTTGGGAATGTCTTCAGAAGTTGCGCCTGCGGGCGCTTCGACATCGGCTTGAAAGCTGAAAGCCAGCCGCTCTGCCGGGACGTCGCGCAACTGTCGCGGCCGAACGCGCTGGGCTTCGCTGTCCGGACGACAGGCCAGGGTGCAAAAGATGAGGACGAAACTGGCCCCAGAAAAAAGCATTGTCAGGAGAGCAAGCGCGGGCCGCGCGCTCGGGTGTTTCGACCGGGTGCGAATTTGTAGCGCAGAAAGTTTTGCCGTGCTCAAGCCTGTGAGCATTCGGCGTGATCTTAGGGAGAGCGCGTCGGGGCTGTCAACATGATCGGTTTCGTAAGGGGCGGCTGTGGCTCGATCCGTGAGTCGCCCGGGCTCGCGTCGCTCAGCTCTTCGCTGGCCAAACTCACGTCAAGGGAGAACAACGCGCGAATGGTGTTGCGCGGCGACAGGTGATCTTCGTCCGACACGTCGTCGTCGACGCAGTTGTGTTCAAAGGCCCGGGCCAGGCGACGTGTCAGCGGTTCCCAGCTGGGCGTTTGTTTGATGAAGGCGCGCGCCGCCATTACGCCAACCAAATCACAGCCCAGCTCTTCGACGCGTTGTCCCTGAATGCGCAAGCCGGTGCGCCCGGCCGCGCGGCGGGCGATGGCCCGAAACAGCGGTCGCAGCGAATCCGCCTGACCGCCGGCGATGTGCGTCAGTTCATGAGCCAGCACACTGACCACGGCTTCATCGGAACGGAGACCGGCCAGAAAAATTGTGCCAAAGTCGATCACCCGCGGGTCACGCAAGAGCACCGACGCGTTGTCGCGCGAGTCGACGTTGGGCTTGATCCGCCGGACGGCTTCCACGCGCGCAGCCGCGGTATTGACTCGGGTTCTCAGGTCCACCACCCCGGGACGCGCCGTGGCGCGGCGAGTGCTTCGGCGCGGGGTGGGCCGCTGATCAGCCAGACGCCGTTTGGGAACGGCCGTGGTCCTGACTGAGTCCGGGCCATACAAATCGTAATCCTTCGCCAGTTCGACGAGCGCGTTCGCCACCAGTCTCCTGGTCGCCGGCAGCAAGCGCTCCGCTCGACGCGCGCCCGCCTGGGCATCAGGATTGCTGACGGGCAGGGACGGCCGCGTCTGCATCTCGTCAATCGCCATGCTGCCGAGCGGATCGCGCACGCGCTCCGCACAGGTCACGCCGATCGCCCGCTCGACTATTGCTCGATCCGCAGGCGTAAATACTTCGCGCGCGGTCGTCGAGTGTGCGCCGCTGCGTCGTGGCCTCGTTTGCGCACGCGACGAAATTGCGAAGGGAACGACGGCGGCGAGAACGGCGATCGAAAGGATGAAGGATGGGCCGAACGGAAAGACGGGGAGACGGAGAGACGGGGAGAGACGGAGAAGACGTGCCTTTCTCCCCATCTCCCCGTCTCCCCGTCTCCGTCTCTCTTCTTTCATCACCTGTTCCGCCACTCGGGCTTCCGCTTTTCCATGAACGCGCGGGAACCTTCCTGCGCGTCTTCGGTCTTCATCAACTCATGCAGATACAGATTCTCTACCTCCGCCAGGGCGGCGTCAAAATCACGTTGACCGCCCAGATCAAGAGCCGCCCGCGTCATGGTGAGCGACGACCCCGAGAGTTCACGCAGCTTGGTCAAAATGTTTTCCGTCTTCTGTTCCAGTTCGGCGCTGGCCAGGACGTAATTCACCAGGCCTAACCGCAAGGCTTCCGCGGCGTCGATCAGATCGCCGGTGAGAATCAATTCCCGAGCGCGTTTCTCGCCGATAATGCGCGGCAAAAGAATCGCGGCGACGGGCGGAAACACGCCGATCTTGATCTCCGGCTGGCCAAAATGCGCGCGTTCGCTCGCAATCACGATGTCGCAGGCGGCCAGCAACTCGCACCCGCCGCCCAACGCCGGACCATCGACTACCGCAATTACGGGCTTCGCGAGTTGCTGCAACCCGCGAAAGATTGAATGGAACGCGTCCAGCATCTGAAAGACTGTTTCGGGCACATGCTCTTCGACCGCCACGCCGGCGCTGAAGGCTCGGGTGTCCGCAGCCGCGTCAAAAACTATCGCCGCCAGATCGCGCCGCCGCACGCACTCGCCGAGGGCATTGCCAATCTCGCGCATCATCGCGATGTTAAGGACATTGAGCGGCGGCCGCGCGAAGGTGATCCGCGCGACCCGCTCTTGAATTTGGAATTTGATATTTTTGAATTTGTCGTCCATAAAAGCTGCGGTTCGTTCACTGCCCGGCCGGTTCCGTCATCACCGGAGCATTCAAATACTTCGCGAAAAAGCGAACATAGCGCCGCACGCGATCCATCTGGTGACGCGGCTCGGTGAAGCCGTGGTTCTCGCGCGG
Organism: Pyrinomonadaceae bacterium; assembly: GCA_035300785.1. Lineage (GTDB taxonomy): Bacteria > Acidobacteriota > Blastocatellia > Pyrinomonadales > Pyrinomonadaceae > UBA11740. The sequence goes on from DATGVD010000660.1 coordinate 4,069, forward strand.
GTAGACGACAAACTCAACCGGCACCTTGCGCTCAACCAAAGCCTGGTAGAACTCCTGCGCCTGCGCGATCGGCACCCGCGTGTCCACCTGTCCGTGCATGATCATCGTCGGCGTCTTTACGTTGTTGACATACTTCATCGGCGAACGATCCCAATATAGCTCCTGATTCTCCCATGGCGCCTTGTCCGTGTAGAACCAATTGAGATAACGATGAATATCGGTCTGTGAATACATCGAGTAGATGTTGGTCAGGCCCGCGCCCGGGCTTACTGCCTTGAAGCGATCCGTTTGCGTCAGAATCCAGAAGGTCATGTAACCACCGTACGACCAGCCGAACGCGCCCAGCCGATCCGGGTCAGCAATGCCATTAGCGATCATCGTATCCACACCTGACATGCAGTCTTCGTAATCGCCTTTGCCCCAGGTGTTCTTGTTTGCCTGAGCAAAAGCGAGACCCTTGCCCGTCGATCCGCGAAAGTTTGGTTGCAGCACCGCGAAGCCATTCGCCGCGAGCACCTGCACCGTGCCGTTGAAGTTGTTGAGCGAAGCACCGGTTGGCCCACCGTGTGGATTCAAAAGCAGCGGTACTTTCTTTCCGGGCTCGTAACCGACTGGCTTCGTGAGCAAGCCTTCGATCTCAGTGCCGTCCTTGCTCTTCCACTTTACGATTTCCGTGTTGGCCAGCTCGTAGTCTTTCAGCCACGAGTAGTGATCCGTAAGCGGCTTTAGTGAACTGAAGTCAGTACTTGATGTGTACAGCTCAGTTGGTTGCTTCGCCGCCGACATGGTTCCCACAAACGTTTTT
>DATGVD010000661.1:0-2868 GCA_035300785.1 Pyrinomonadaceae bacterium
GCCCTGGATCAATTTAACACTTCGTCGTGGTGCTGCACTTCCTAAACCGGTCCCACCGGTTGGGTGGCTGAATTGGGTCACGATGTTGCAGATCGGACGTCACCTGAACGTCCTCGGAAACGGAATCCCTTCCTGAAGACGCAAAGGATCTGAAACATCCCCGGGCCCAGCGAGCATTTCTCAGCCCGATCAAAAAGGACAGATACATGTCGCAGCAGACAGTCCTCACCTCCGGAGTCTCCGACGAAGCACGTCTGCTGCTGCGCGAATTTTCGCACCGGATCAACAATGAGTTCGCTTCGGCCATTGGCGTGATTTCCATCGCTGCGGCGCGCTCCGCCGATGACGAGGCCAAGGTCGCGCTTGCCGCTGTTCGGGATCGGCTGCAAAATTACGCATTGGTGCACCATGCGTTGCAGATGCCGAAGGATGTCAGCTGCATCGACGCGGCCGCATATCTCCGACAACTATGTTGGGCAATCAGCCGTTCAAAACTGGAACGCAATGGCATCGAGCTCCGGTTCGTGGAGCGCACATTCCGGATGAATTCCGAGCGCTGCTGGCGGCTGGGTTTGATCGTGTCGGAGCTCATCACGAATGCAGAGCGTCACGCGTTCCGTAACGGCGGAGGCTCGATTCGCGTCGAGTTGCTCCCATCGTTGTCGTTCGTCGAATGCCGAGTCACGGACAACGGCACGGCCGAGGCAAATGCCCGACCCGGGCATGGACTCAAGATAGTAGAAGCGCTTGCAAAGAGCCTCGGCGGCACGATCGATCAACGCTTCGGACCACACGGCGCCACGGCGGTCCTGATTTTCACGGCTGACATGGACACCAGTGAGCGGTTGGCCTGATGCGCGAGCCATTGTCCCTACATTTATCGTTTCACAAAAGGCAAAGGAGGTCGATCCATGCCGCTCGCTAAAATCCACGTTGTCGAAGGCCGTTACGACGAGGGCCGGATCGCCAAAGTGTCCGGCGCTATCCAAGCGGCCTTGATGAACACGCTTCGCGTGCCGCCCGAAGACTTCTACCAACTCATCTTTGAATTTCCTAAGAAGCGGTTTCTCCACACACCGTCGTTTGCCGGCATGCATTATACCGACGACCTGATTATCCTCGATCTTACGTTCATTGAAGGGCGCTCGAAGGAGACGCGGCTCGCACTCTTGAAAGACGTCAACAGCCGCGTCGCCGCGGCGGCACGCGTATCGCCGGACGACTTGATGATCACGCTCTACGAAGCTCCCGGCGAGAATTTCTCCTTTGGTCAGGGCGAGGCGCAGCGCGCCAACGCCGTCCGCCCGACTTCGGGAAAAAAGACATGAGTGAGCTTCTCTCGAATTACACGCGCACTGGTTTGCCTGATTCACTTCACGGCCGAACTCGTGGATCACCGAACCGCGTGTGATCGTTGGAGAAAGCGAGATGACTGAAGTCGCAACAAAAGATATCTTGCTGAACTGGGACGTGTTCGTGACTCCCGGCATACCCGTTGTCACCAGGGCCGAAGTGCCTCCAGGGTCCGAACGACGAATGTTCTCACCCATATCGTCAACTCTCATCTATGGAAAGCGCGACGCCGTCCTCGTCGACACTTTCATCACCGTCGAGCAGGTACGCGCCCAGATGGATTGGGTCGCAGCGCGCGCTAAGAACCTGACGATGATTTACGCTACTCATGGCCACGGCGACCACTTTTTCGGCGCCGGTGCATTTCTGGAGCGATTCCCGGGCGCCCGCTTTGTTGCAACGCCGGACATAATCGAGATCATGCGCCAGCAGACATCGCCCCAGTACCTAACGTCGTTTTGGAAGAGGCGTTTCCCCGGCCAGATTTCCGATCATCTTGTGATCGCCGAAAAACTGGCTGGAAACGTGATTCGCCTCGAGGGTCACGATCTGATCGCTGTGCCCCTCGGACATACCGATACTGACAACACAACCTGTCTGCATGTTCCGTCGATCGGGTTGGTCGTAGCGGGTGACGCCGCGTACAACGACGTTCACCTGCACCTCGGCGAATCAAATGAAAAAACGCGCCGCGAGTGGATTGCCGCCCTCGATAAGATCGAGGCACTTAAGCCTCGCGCGGTGATCGCCGGGCACAAGCGACCTGGGGCCGAGGATAGCCCCAAGATCATCGAAGAGACCCGGCAATATATCCGCGATTTCGATAGTATGGTCGAGACCACAACGACCGCTCGGGAGCTCCACGACAAGATGCTGGAGCTCTATCCGTCTCGGGTCAATCCTGGCGCGCTCTGGGCTTCGGCGCTCGCGATCAAGCGTTGATCTTTCAATCAAATTTCTTTGAGCACCTTGGATGACTACAGGATCCCCGAGCATGACCAAACCGGACACAACGTTGGCTGATCCATCGCATATGAAATTCTGGGGAATCTAGCACAGGAAGTCAGGCTCGCGGCCTTCCTGTATTTGTCTTTATCCCTGTCTGCGCAGGGCAAGCTGCGGAAGGGCGTTCTGGCAACGCCGCGACCTCCGCAGGAATGATGCCGATGCGACAAGCTCCCAGAAAACGATGATGGCCCAAAGCGCGGCAATTGCCGAATGGGGCAAGTGCCAGGAGAACGATTGCTGAGTTCAATCTATCACTCAGCCGACCTGGTCGCGAATGAGAACAACGACTTCATTGGAAGCTGCGGTGTGACCTTGTCGCGCCGACTGATACCAAAGTACCGACGACACCATCGTCCAATGGATTCGCGAATGGGAATGAGCCAACTACGAACGATCAAAATCGATGGCATGTCTCGTGAGGAGAAAACGTTTCGTTCACTCACTCCGCCTGAAGGACATGAAGATGAAAGACTCGAAAGCTCTGCTGTTGGAATATCTCGCCTCGAT
>DATGVD010000662.1:0-4265 GCA_035300785.1 Pyrinomonadaceae bacterium
GCGTGCTGAGTTTTTAGAAAGATGTGCCGCGCTTTGAAGACGACGCCCATCCCGCCCTGGCCCAGACGCTTCTCAAGCTGAAAGCGGCCGTCGAGAATCGGCTCGCCCATAATCGACGGCTGTGTCTCAACGCCGTCGTCAGGACAATGATTGACGTCGTCAGAGAAACAGTTGCGACAGGTTGGGCACTCTTTCATTCGTTGATTCTAATACTGCGTAAACCCCGCGCGGGTTCCGGATGTTCGCGTCTTGGATTTTAACGGCTGGAGGCGCAGTCAAGCAAGCAGATGGCTATTTGGAGTAATAGGTCAGTTTGAGCTTAAGGGCTCGACCCATCACTGGGAGCGCGGGCGCCCTCGCCCGCATTGAGCGCGCAGCGCGAACACGATTTTCTCGAACCGTCGAATACGTTTTGAGGAAATTGAGCGCGCTCCGCACGCTGTGCGGGCGAGGGCGCCCGCGCTCCCAGTTAACAACTGGCCCTCTCCTTTCAGGATGTTGAAACTGACCCACTTTCCTATTTGGGTAGACTCGATTCGGGCTTTTTCTCTGCGCGATCTCTGTGGGCCTCCGGCCTCTGTGGTGAATAAGCCATTCAAAACACCTACCACAGAGACCGGTAAAGCTTCACAGAGAAATCCGCGATCTACTTCACTACCACGTTCACCAGCCTTTGCGGCACGACGATTACCTTGACGACTTCGTGGCCATCGACGAAGCTCCGCACCTTGCTGTCGGCGAGAACCATCGCCCGCAGGTCAGCTTCGGCAATGTCGGGTGCCACGATCACCTTCGAACGGAGCTTGCCGTTGACCTGCACCGGAATTTCCAGCTCGTCCTTGCGCGCCAGCTCGGCATCCGCGACCGGCCACTTGGCGGACTTCAATAATCCGCCCGCGTGGCCGAGTCCTTCCCACATCTCTTCCGCGACGTGCGGAGAAAACGGCGCCAGCATGATGACCAGCGCCTCGATCGCTTCGCGAGCGGCGAACGCCTCGGCGGTGGATGCCGCGGCCGGTTCGACAGCGAACTCGCCAAGCGCATTCGACAACTCCATCAGCGCCGAGACGTTAGTATTCAAGTCGAGCTTTTCGAAATCATCCGTCACCCGCGCGATCGTCTGATGGGTCTTGCGCCGCAGAGCGCGCGCCGCATCACTGAACTCGCCCTGCGAAGCAGTATCGAATCGCTCGCGCCAACGGTGAACCATCACCCACACGCGGCGCAGGAATCGCACCGCGCCTTCGATACCGGTTTCCGACCAGCGCAATTCGTTTTCGACCGGCGCCGCAAACAGCACGAACAAACGCGTCGCGTCTGCGCCATAGGCCTCGATCATCTCGTCGGGATCGACGCCGTTGCCCAGGCTCTTCGACATCGCTTTCCATTCGTTCGTGCCTGCGACCAGATTCGTCACCATGCCCTGCGTCAGCAGACGCTTCACCGGTTCGTTGAATTTCACCAGGCCGAGGTCGCGCATCACCTTGGTCCAGAAGCGTGTGTAAATCAGATGCATCACTGCGTGCGAGTCGCCGCCGATGTACTGATCGACCGGGGTCCATTTTGCGGCAATCGCCGGATCAAAGGCCGCGGTCTCGTTGTGCGGGTCGCAATAACGAAAGAAGTACCAGGACGAATCGACAAACGTATCCATCGTGTCAGTCTCGCGCGTGGCCGGCCGCCCGCATTTCGGGCAAGTCGTGTTCACAAACTCAGGCACACTCTTCAAAGGCGATTCACCTGTCCCGGTGAATTCGGCTTTGTCGGGCAACATCACCGGCAAATCTTTTTCGAGCACCGGAACCATGCCGCAAGTTTCGCAGTAAACAACCGGAATCGGCGCGCCCCAAAAGCGCTGGCGCGAGATGCCCCAGTCGCGTATGCGATAAGTGACCGCGCCGCCGCCGAAGCCTTTCGCCTCAGCCTGCGCGGCCATTTCGCGAATCGCATCCTGCGACAGCCGTCCACTCCACTCGCCGCTGTTCACCAGCACGCCATAGTCGGTGAAGGCGGCGCCGGGGTCTATCTCGACGACTGCGCCTGGCTGACCGTGTTCGATCCGCGCGATCACCTGACGAATCGGCAGGGTATATTTTCTTGCGAACTCGAAATCGCGTTCGTCATGCGCGGGCACACTCATCACCGCGCCGGCGCCATAATCGATCAGGACATAATTAGCGACCCAGATTGGCAGCAATTCTCCACTAAAAGGATTGACTGCCAGTTGCCCCGTGTTGATTCCTAACTTCTCTTCTTCTTCCGAGGCATCCTGCGTCTTGATGGCGCGGGAGTGTTTCACGCTTTCGGCAAACTGCATCACTTCATCTTTGAGCGACGAACCTTCCAGCAGCTTCGGCAACAGCGAGTGCTCGGCAGAGAGCACAATCGCGGTCGCGCCAAAGATTGTGTCGATGCGCGTGGTGAACACGCGAATCCTCTCGTCGTGAGCCTTGACGCGGAAATCTACATACGCGCCCTCGCTGCGACCGACCCAGTCGCGCTGGCGCTTCAAGACTTTTTCCGGCCAGCCAGCTTCAATCTCTTTGATGTCGGCGACCAATTCTTCGGCGTATTTCGTTGTGCGCAGAAACCACTGCTCGATTTCCTTCTTCACCACCGCCGCGCCGCAACGCCAGCACACGCCGCCCGATGATTGCTCATTCGACAAAACGGTTTCTTCTTTCGGACACCAGTTGACCGCCGACGTGCGTTTGTACGCGAGACCGAGTTCCAGCATCTTCAGAAAAAACCACTGATCCCATTTGTAATAGTCAGGCCGGTGCGCGGCAATCTCGCGCCGCCAGTCGTAGCTCACCCCGAGGCGCTGCATCTGACCGCGCATGTGCGCGATGTTTTCTTCGGTCCATTCGCGCGGTTGAACGCCGCGCTTGATTGCGGCCTGCTCGGCCGGCTGGCCGAAACTATCCCAACCAATCGGATGCAGGACGTTGAATCCGCGCAGACGTTTGTACCAGGCCAGCGCATCGCCAATTGCGTAGTTGCGCACGTGCCCCATGTGCAGAAAGCCCGACGGATACGGCAGCATCTCGAGGGCGTAAAACTTCGGCCGCGGATCGTCGTCGTGCGCCTCGAACGCGCCCGCGTCACGCCAGTGTTTCTGCCACTTCTCTTCTATCTTTTCCGGAAAGTATTTTTCGTCCATGACTCGGAATCCTACGATAACTTGAGGAAATCACTACGGCCGATCGCGCGAAGCTTCATTAAAGCATTTCCGCGCCCGGGCCACCTAACTCTTGATTTGATGATTGAGTTCTCGCCGCTTCAACGGACCGTGGGCTTACGCCCGGCGCAGAAGCGGCGTGGTAAGGAGGAGTTTGGTAAGTGACAGGTGGCGAAACATCCGATTCGATCCAATCAAGTTACGAAAGGAAGTTTAGCCACAAATCGCCTTGGCGTCAAAGACATTTTGCCCCTGGTTACTTTCGATTCGGCCATCGAGCCCCGGCTCGCGTCTAAATGTTTGCTTGCGCCCCGGCGATACCGACCACCGGACGCCGTCTCCCCGGATCGAGGTCGTGGCCGTGGCGCACATTTGTGTTTACGGGACGAAGAGGTTCGCTATGACAGGAGTCGCAGAACTCAAACAGAGAGCAAACGCCGAAAGAATGAGTGCGCAAGTAAGCACGGCGCGCTATTCGATCAGTCCGGCGATTTCGCGGCCCGTTCGCGTCGTCGTTCCGATTCGAGCGAACATGGTACCCACCAAAGGCATGATTGAAAGATGTCGGGACTTCGCCGCTCCGCATGCTCTGTTTCTGCTGCGCCTGAGTCTCGCGTCGGTGTTCTTTTGGTTCGGCGTTTTGAAGGTTGCGAATGTTAGTCCGGTCATCGAGCTGCTGAGAGCGTCGATTCCCTTCCTCGCCGGTTCGCCTTATTTGCAGATTTTGGGAATCGTTGAGATCACCATCGGAGCGGGATTGTTGGTCGATCGCCTGGCCAGGCAGGCAACTGCGCTGATGATTCTGCACCTGCTTGGTACTTTGAGTCTGATCGCGATCGCGCCTTCTCTACTGTTTGCGCCGGCATTTCCTGTGCTGACGATGGCTGGTGAATTCGTTCTAAAGAATGTGGTGCTGATGAGCTCCGCGCTGGTGATCATATGCGCTCGTCCTAATGCGCACGCGCGCCCCTCATGACTGTCACTTTCGCTCGACCTCTTCCATAACCCGCAGCATATTCCCGCCCAGAATCTTGTCGATGTCGCTTTCCGAATAACCACGCCGGAGAAGTTCGGCCGTCAGGTT
>DATGVD010000663.1:0-2387 GCA_035300785.1 Pyrinomonadaceae bacterium
GCTCTTGATGTTCTCGCTGCCCGTTGCAAACTGGTGGCGACTGATCGTCTGGTTGGCGATCGGGTTGGTGATTTACTTCCTTTACGGCCGACGGCACAGCGTGATGTCAAAGCATATTGAGCACGAGATCAAAACGCATGGCATCTCGCCTGCGGGTCAGGCGGTCGCGGATCCCGACGCACCGCCGAGCAGTCCGGCCGGAGATGTGAATGTGCCGTAGCGATCTTTTTCAATGAAGTCAGCAAAGAGGGCTGGGTGATCTGTTTTGAGATCACTCAGCCCTCAAGTTTTCGTCCGGCTAATTACAGGTTGCGGCTGGCTAGCACCTCACGCGCAGTGGCGCGGTTGCCATTGCAACTGATTCGTCGCGGCGCCGCGAAGAACCGCAAATCAAACCCCAGTCTGGTGTACAGATCGACGATGCGCTTCGTTGCTTGATTCGACAGCAGTACTGGTCCGCGATGTTTCGCCAGCAACTCGGCTGTCCGCACTTGATCCTCCCAGGAAAATCCACCGGCGCTGTAGGTCGTGAACTCAACATCGTATGGCGGATCGGCATAGATGAAATCGTCCGGCTCGATCGAAAGCCGAGCGAGATCCTGGTTCGCAAATTTCCAGCGCCGAAACAAGTCCTGGTAGACGTGAAAGTCAGTTGCGTAATTAATCTTTTTGTATTGGCCGAACGGCACGTTGAATTGGCCGTCGCGATTGAAGCGGCACAGACCGTTGAAACAAGTGCGGTTCAGATAATAAAAGAGCTGCGCCGCTTCCTTCGTCCGAGCCGAACCATTCTTGATCAGTTGGTTGAAGCGCGCGCGATGCGCGTAGAAAAGCTTTCGGTTGTAGCGAGCATCGATAGCCAGCGACAGCCCACGGCTCACTTGCCGGTAGAAATTAATCAGATGCGGATTGATGTCATTCAGCAAAGCTCGCTCAGGTTGCAATCCAAGCGCAACGGCCAAACCGCCGCAGAACGGCTCAACGTAACGACGATTCTGATTTGCGCGCCAGATCGGTTGAATATCCGGGAGCAGCCAGCGCTTGCCGCCGGCCCATTTCAGCGGAGGGGTCAATGGTAGAGATCGCGAATCGACATCGCGAGTCTGACGTTCCGTTGCCCGCGCAGTTGCTTGCGTCGCCACCAGGCCCACGATAGCAGCGACGAAGGTAAGCGGTCAAAATGTTTCCGGAGAAAAAACTGGTGCCGGAGGAGAGACTCGAACTCTCATGAGTGTGACCTCGCCAGATTTTGAGTCTGGTGCGTATACCAATTTCGCCACTCCGGCAGACATGGATCGGGAAAGTTGGTCACGCCATATTAGGGGCAGACCTTCCAATCGTCAACCGGCGAACGCCGATTTCTTCCCAGTATCCAGTCCCTGGCAAACGCTGGAGAGGCCATAAAATCAGGGCCCAGAGTGCGGTAAAAGAACGTTTGCCATTAACGAGCTGCTGTTATACAATCCTCGGGCTGGCCAGAAGGCCGGCCGCGAACCCTCAGCACAAAGCTGCGTGCTGCCCCCAAACGCGATTCCCAAATTCTTAGCTAAAATTCAATTCAACGAACTCATGACTGACAGCCCTGCCAAGCCACGCCTGCTAATCGTCGATGACGAAATCGAAGTACGTGGTGTGCTCCACGATCTTTTGTGCGGCGCATATGAGTGCGCCGAGGCGTCGTCGGCTGAAGAAGCTCTGGCCCAACTTCGCAACCACGTCTTCGACCTGGTGATCAGCGACATCACGATGAGCGGAATGAGCGGACTGGAAATGATTCCGCACGTCAAGACCGTTTCGCCTGACACCGTGATCGTAATGATCAGTGGCATGCAGACGATCGAAAGCGCTATTAATGCGCTGCGGCTGGGGGCCTTTGATTACTTGATGAAGCCCTTCGATCTGCGCCAGGCGGAAGCTGCCGTTGCGCGCGCGCTTGAATATCACGAACTGGTCGTCGCAAAGAAGCGTTATGAAACTCGTCTGGAAGAACTGGTCGAGCAACGTACCGCAGAATTGGATCAAGCGCTGGATTCGCTCGAGCGGGCTTATCGCACAACCTTGCAAGCGCTGACTGCGGCGCTCGAGACGCGTGACGCCGAAACGCACGGTCACTCTGAGCGCGTGGTCACCTTCAGTTTGCGTCTCGGGCGCGAGTACGGGTTGAACACACCTAACATGAAAGCGCTGGAGTTCGGCTCGTTGTTGCACGACATTGGCAAGATTGGCGTGCCCGACGCGATCCTGCGCAAGCCGGCGAAATTAACCGACGAAGAATGGGTGCGCATGCGCGAGCATCCGCTGCATGGGCAACAGATTTTGCGCGGCATAGAATTCTTGAAAGGGGCGGCTAAAGTTGTCGCGCAACATCACGAGAAGTGGGACGGCTC
>DATGVD010000664.1:0-4214 GCA_035300785.1 Pyrinomonadaceae bacterium
CGATGAAATGCGCGCCGTCATCGCCGATCAGCAACGCATGATTGCGACGCTCTCAGCCAAAGCCACCAGCAGCGAACTAAAGAATGGCGAACCGAAAGATGTCGAGACTACGGTGCAAGCATCGCAAAATAAAACCCCAACGCTCGAAGATCGAGTTAAGAAAGTCGAAGACAAGGTGCTGGCGATTGGACCTTTCCGGTTGAGTGGAGATTTTCGCCTGCGCTTCGATGGAATCTTTCGCAAGGCGGACCCAACGCCTCCGGTTGGCTTTGCGCCGCTGACGCATCAACAAAACGCACGGATGCGTTACCGTTTGCGCCTGAATCTCGACACCGATGTCGATTCGAAGCTTAGTTTTCACTCGCAACTCGCGACCGGTCCCATCAACAATTCGCTGACGATAGATCAGGACTTTGGCGAGACGACTACGCGCCATCCGTTCTTCATCAACGAGGCGTGGATCGACTATCACCCGAAGAAAACGATTCAACTACAGGCCGGCCGCGTGCAGGAAGTCTTTGCCGACAACTCGCGGTTTCTTTTTGACGACGATATCCGCTTTAACGGCTTCAACGAGAAGTACTCCTTCGTATTCAAGCACAACGGGCTCAAGGTTTCGAGTCTCGAACTGCGCGCCGGGCAATACATCTTCAGCAATCCAAACGTCGCGATTGTGACCGCCGGCAGTCCTTTGGCCCAGGCCGGAGCGGTTGTCGGATCGACGGGACGAAATGCGAATCTCTTTCATCAGGGCCTGCTGGTTAATCAGAAATTCAACGACCGATGGAGCAGCCAATTCGGTGGCGACATTCAGCTTTATCGCAATCCCAATCAGATCCAACTGGCTTCGACGGTAAACGGTGTCGCTTTGATTGTGCAGAACGGGCTGGGCATTACGCTTTCGGGTCCGCTCACCGGTACCGGGAATGCAACGACCACTTCCGGCGGCGCGATTTACACGGCCAGAAATTTTCAGATCGCGCGCGTGACTTATCGTCTCAACTGGGCGGGATTTCAAAGTGGCGGCCGTGCCTATCCGGTTACGTTCAACTTTCAGGCGGCGCGCAACGTCGGGATTAGTTTGCGGGAGCGCAATGCGCTGCTGGCCTCGCTGCAAATTGGCAAGGTCACTCAGCGGGGCGACATGGCCTTCCTTTACGTATTCGCAATCAAAGGCGCGAACGCTCTGATCTCGCAGGTCACTGATGACGATCTCGGAACCAACAGTGGCGTGAACATTCGCACGAACCATTTTCGCTTCGACTATGGCCTCTCGAAGAAGATATCACTGCAAAGCCTGCTGTACATTCAAAATGAGTTGCGCAACAGCGGAGACTTTCCGAACTTCTTCGTCCCGCTGAATGCCTTCACGCCGCGTCAATATCGTTTGCAGGAGCAGATCGTATTCAGCTTCTGACTTTAATTCCAATTCTCGGAGGAGTTCTCATGTTCTCAACAAAGATTACTCGCGCCACGCTCGCGCTGTCCGTCTTTGGCATAGCTGCCCTGGGTTTCATCGGTTGCGGCAGCAACACGGGAGGTGAAGTCAGATTGCAGGGCGCTGGCGCCACCTTTCCAAATCCGCTCTATCAAAAATGGCTGAGCGAATATGGCAAGCTCAATGCGAACGTCAAGATCGACTATCAATCGATTGGCTCGGGCGGCGGTATCAAGCAGATCCAGGCGCGGACAGTTGATTTTGGCGCATCTGACGCGCCGATGAGTGACGCCGAGTTGAAGGCCTCTCCAGCTGAACTCATTCACATTCCGACCGTCCTGGGCGCGGTCGTGCTCACGTACAATCTTCAAGGCGTTTCAAAGCCATTACGGTTTTCGCCGGATGTCATCGCTGATGTCTTTCTGGGGAAGATTTCGAAGTGGAATGACCCGCGGATCAAGGCCGACAACGCCGATGCAAGTCTCCCGTCAGCTGAAATCACAGTCGTGCATCGCGCCGAGGCGAGCGGCACATCTTTCGTTTTCTCTGATTACCTTTCCAAGGTTAGTGCGGACTGGAAGCAGAAAGTGGGCGCTGACAAGTCACCCAACTGGCCCGTGGGGCAAGGTGGCAAGGGCAACGAAGGCGTCACGGGACAAATAAAGCAACAGCCAAACACCATTGGATACGTCGAGTTGGCTTACGCGGTGCAAAACAAACTTCCGGTTGCACTAGTCAAAAATGCCAGCGGCGTCTTTGTAGAGCCATCGGTCGACGCGGTTACGGCGGCCGCCGCTGCTTCGGCGGCAACGACGCCAGACGATCTGCGCGTCTCGATTACAAATGCTAACGGCGCTGGCGTGTATCCGATCTCGAGCTACACCTACATTCTGGCTTACAAAGCGCAATCCGATGCGACCAAAGGAAAAACGCTGGTTGATTTTCTGTGGTGGGGAATTCACGACGGCGAGCAATTCGCGAGAGATTTGCAGTACGCGCCGCTGCCGGACGAAATCATCAAGCGTGCGGAAGCGAAGATCAATTCGATAACCGCCGGCGGCAAACCATTGCGCTAGGTCCCCTCTCCCTTTGGGAGTAGGAGAATTCCCTTCCCGTTCTGGGGTCCCTGGGTGAGAAGAAAAACTAATATGGTTGGGGGTGCGTCACTAAGCCCTCACCGCAACCCTCTCCCAAAGGGAGCGGGTGTTAACAAACCAAGGTTAGCCGGAAACTGGCGACACCTGCTGTCGCCGACAGGTAATGCCGGCGACGCGGTCTTTCGTGCGTTGATGTTTGCCGCGGCGTTACTGCTGCTCTTGATCGTCGGTTCGATGATCTTGGCTCTGGCGTCACACTCGACCCTTTCGATCCGCCAATTTGGTTCCGACTTTCTCACGAGTCGCGAGTGGGATCCGGTCAAGGGCCAGTTCGGCGCGCTGGCATTCATCTACGGAACGGTAGCGTCGTCGCTAATCGCTTTACTCATCAGCGTTCCGTTATCGTTGGGCATCGCAGTTTTTCTCGTCGAGCAAGCGCCGCCTTTCCTTTCGCGGCCGATCACATTTTTGGTTGAGTTGCTGGCGGCGATTCCTTCGGTGGTTTACGGGTTGTGGGGCATCTTTGTGCTCGCTCCATTTCTGCGTGTCCACGTCGAACCGCCACTCGCGCGGTGGTTTGGCTGGCTGCCGCTGTTCCAGGGAACGATTACCGGAATCGGATTGCTTACCGGCGGAGTGATTCTCGCGATCATGGTGACCCCGATTATCTCCGCCGTCGTACGTGACGTGCTCTCCGCGGTCCCGAATACACAGCGCGAAGCGGCGCTGGCACTGGGCGCGACCAAATGGGAGACGACGCTCGTTGTTTTGGGGAACGGCGCGCCCGGGATCGCGGGCGCGGTGATCCTGGGTCTGGGTCGCGCGATCGGCGAAACGATGGCGGTGACGATGGTGATCGGCAACCGCCCGGAAATCAGCGCTTCGTTGTTCAAGCCTTCGTACACATTGGCTTCGGTGATCGCGAATGAATTCACCGAAGCGACCGCGGACATTTACCTAAGCTCGCTGGTTGAGTTGGGTCTGATTCTTTTTCTTGTCACCTTTGTGGTGAACGCGATCGCTCGTCTGCTGGTCTGGAGAGTTACGCGCCAGACGTCCAGCGTAGGAATGGCCGCCTGATGGGTCTTCTTTCACGAACAGATCGATCGCGCCGCGCCGCGAGCTGGTTGATGACCACGCTGACGGCGCTTTGCACGTTTGTCGCCGTCGGAATTCTGGTGATCATTCTTTCTTATATCGCGATGCGCGGGATCAGCGCACTTAGTCTGCGCTTTCTGATTGATACTCCTCGCCCCGTCGGCGAAGGCGGCGGCATCGGCAACGCCATCGTAGGTTCGGCGCTGCTGCTTCTCCTGGCATGCGTCGTGGGCTTACCGCTTGGCATTGCAACCGGGGTTTACCTTTCCGAATTCGGCGGGGGGCTCTTTGCCAGCATCGTCCGTTTCCTGGTCGACACGCTGACTGGCATTCCCTCGATCGTGACGGGCGTTTTCGTTTACGCGATAGTCGTGCTGCGAATGAGTCACTTCTCGGCGTTCGCCGGAGGGATCGCGTTAGCCCTGATCATGATTCCAATCGTGGCGCGCACAACCGAGGAAATGATCAAGCTGGTGCCGCACAGCTTGCGCGAAGGCGCGCTGGCGCTGGGCGCGCCGCAATGGCGAGTCACGATGGGCGTGGTAATTCCGGCAGCCGCGTCGGGAATCGCTACGGGTGCC
>DATGVD010000665.1:0-2738 GCA_035300785.1 Pyrinomonadaceae bacterium
AATCTTTTTCCTCAGGCGCGCGACCAGATTCTTGAGATCGGCAGGTAACGCCCCGACAATTTCAAACAGCGTCGGACACGCTTCACGTTCGGCGAGAATCGCCGTGCGCGCGCCCATCGCGGCTTCGCAGAGCCGCGCCAAATCGAGGATTGCCAAAGGGTCGAGCGCAGTGCCCTCGATCCTCAGCCGCGAAATCGAATCAGCCGGATCAGCAATTCCGTCAAACGACAGCCGCCCTCCACGCCGGCGGAGCTCGATACATTCCGCCGTTGCGCAAAGCACGCGCTGGAGTTGTTTTAGCTCATCGATTGGCTCAAGCGCATCGATGCGCGCCCAGCCCATTTTGGTCTGCGCCCAGCGCTGCAGCAGCTCACGCAGTGAATTGAATTCCAGCGTTTTGAAAGCCTGAGGGTTCATTAAAGCTCAATCTTAACACCAACGCGTGAGTTTAGAGTTCAAGCTTTAGCTTGCAACTGCCAGAGAGCAACCTGAAGGTTGAACTCTCAACGGTCTCTGCCGCTTTGCTCACTTCGAGCTTTTGGCTTATATTCGTCAACTTCCTGGAGCCCGAAAAGAAAGGCAATCATTTCAAATGCCCTCAGTTCCAATTACAGTCGCCTATGGCGATGGCATCGGTCCGGAAATAATGGAGGCAACGCTTCACATCCTGAAAGAAGCGGGTGCGAAGTTGGATATCGAAAAGATCGACATTGGTGAGAAAGTTTATTTGGCAGGCAACAGCTCCGGCATTGAGCGCAGCTCGTGGGAATCTCTCCGCCACACCAAGGTTTTTCTGAAGGCGCCAATCACCACGCCACAGGGCGGCGGTTTCAAGAGTCTGAACGTCACAGTGCGCAAGACGCTCGGCCTGTACGCGAACGTGCGGCCGTGCGTTTCCTATCATCCGTTTATCGAGACAAAGCATCCCGGCATGGACGTGGTCATCGTCCGCGAGAACGAAGAGGACCTTTACGCCGGCATCGAGTATCGCCAGACGGACCAGGTGACGCAGTGTTTGAAATTGATATCGCGTCCGGGCTCAGAAAAGATCGTTCGTTATGCTTTTGAATACGCCCGCGCTCACAATCGCAAGAAAGTTACCTGCTTCACCAAAGACAACATCATGAAACTGACCGACGGTCTGTTTCACCGGGTCTTCAATGAAATCGCCGCCGAAAACCCCGACATTGAAAACGAGCACTGGATCGTGGACATCGGCGCCGCGAAATTGGCGGACACGCCGAACGCTTTTGACGTGATCGTGATGCCGAATCTTTACGGCGACATTTTGTCGGACGTGGCCGCGCAAATCGCCGGCTCAGTCGGGCTGGCGGGCTCAGCCAACATCGGCGAAAACGTCGCGATGTTTGAAGCGATCCACGGTTCGGCGCCGCGCCGCGCGGGACAGAACCTGGCCAATCCGTCGGGATTACTCCTGGGCGCAATCATGATGCTCGTGCACATTGGACAGACAAACATCGCCGAAAAAGTTCATAACGGCTGGCTGCGCACGATCGAAGATGGCATTCACACCTACGATATTTACGACGAAAGCGTGAGCCAGCAGAAAGTCGGCACCAAAGAATTCGCCGAAGCGGTCGTGGACCATCTGGGCAAGAAGCCGCAAACGCTCAAGGCCGTGACTTATAAATCAAATGGCGGCGGCGAAACGTTCGGCGGCGAAACCATCGTCAAGGAACGCTCGGACACAAAGAAAGATCTCGTCGGTGTTGACGTCTTTATCGATTGGACTAAGGGCTCGCCGAACAATCTCGGCGCCGCGCTTAGCGGCCTCGCCTCCGGCGATCTAAAGCTGGTGATGATCAGCAACCGCGGCGTGAAGGTCTGGCCCGGCGGTAACTCGGAAACCTTCTGTTCGGATCACTGGCGCTGCCGGTTCATGCCGCAAACCAGTGGCGGAACCATCAAGCATGAGCAAATCATCGACTTGCTGACTCACGTCGCGGGCGCGGGTTTCGATTTCATCAAGACTGAAAACCTTTGCAACTTTGACGGCGAACGCGGTTATTCGCTGGACCAGGGTGCGGAATGAAAAGCAAGGATGAGGGATGAAGGATGAAGGATGAAAAGCGTTTAGCAGGAAAGAGCGGGTCAACGAAGAATTCAAAGCGACCCGGATCGAACAAATCTTCATCCTTCCGCCTTCCGCCTTCATCCTTTCCTTTGGTGGCCGTCCTCATGGGCAGCAAGTCTGACTGGGAGACGATGCGCGCGGCCTCAGAGACGCTCGCTCAATTCGGCGTAGCGCACGAATCCCGCGTCATGTCAGCGCATCGCACGCCTTTGCTGGCTTCTGAATTCGCCTCGAAGGCAGAATCGCGCGGCGTCGAAGTAATCATCGCGGCCGCGGGCGGCGCGGCGCATCTGGCCGGCGTGATTGCCGCGCACACGACGCTGCCGGTGCTCGGCGTGCCGATGAAAAGTGACGCGCTGAACGGATTGGATTCGCTGCTGTCGACGGTGCAGATGCCGGCCGGCATTCCGGTGGGAACTCTGGCAATCGGAAAGCCGGGCGCAACCAACGCGGCGCTGTTGGCAATCGCAATCCTGGCTAACAGCCGCCCCGAGTTAAAAAGGAAGTTGCGAGATTTTCGATCCGAGCAGGAAAAGAAGATTCGCGAAGTTAGGTTGGATTGAGGAAAGATGTTCAGAGTTCAACCTTTAGGTTGCTGATTAACCAGCGAGTAAGTTAAAGCTTGAACTCTAACTCATTCCCA
>DATGVD010000666.1:0-6438 GCA_035300785.1 Pyrinomonadaceae bacterium
GGCTCGCTGGACATGGAACGCAGTTTCCTGCGCCTCAATTACTTTTCGTTGATGGCTGGGCAGGCGGTGCGCAACAACGTCCAGCCGAACGTGTCGAGCCACCCGGTGGATTTTGTGGCCTTGCGGATTCCGCGCGAGACCATCGCGCCCGCGCTCAGCGATGACCTGCGGCCTGACGATGATGCGGTTTGGCTATATAGCGGCCGGGATCGCCAGGCGCTGATTCTGGCCCGCGGTGAAGCTGAAGGGCAACTGCGTTTACGCTACCTGCCCATCGCGAATCTGACGCAGGATGCTTGTGGGCAGGTGCACTTTGATCGCGCCGACTGGCAAGCTGGTCTCCCGCTGCGTATGCTGGAAGACGCGCGACTCAATCAACCGTTGGCGGATCGCACGGCGTGGCTGAGCGACTGGCATACCGACGTGGAATGGTTGCAGGCACTGCACAAGACGCAATACTCTAACGGCCTGGTCGGACTGCACGAACAGTTCACGCTCTTTCCGGCGCCGGGAAGCGACGTAAACGCGCAAGGTCTTGCTGCCGACGAGCGACTGCTGCACAGCTTCGTTCGCCGTCAAAGACGCCTGGTCGAAACCGACATGCTGATTGTCGCAAACAACCATTGGAATTTTGACGTGCGCGGATTTAACCCGGGCGGCAATCACGGATCGTTCTTTCGCATCTCAACGCACTCGACGCTGCTATTTGCCGGCGGCGAACGCACCGGCATCCCGCGCGGGCTGGCCGTGAGCGAGCCTTATGATAGCTTGAGTGTCCCGCCGACGATTTTGGCGCTGACGGGGAGTCTTCAGAGCGACAACTCGCCCAGCGATGTTCTCTCCCGCCGAGGTTTCATGAAGTTTCCCGGTCGCGTGATTTTCGAAGTCGCGGGCCAAAAGTTTAAGCCCGGCGCGAGCGCCCCCGGGCAATAGGTTTTGGATTTTGATTACCGAGAAACATTTCGACGATCACGCGCTGATTGAAGCGACCGATACGCCCACGGTCGACAGGCCTTCGCGCGCCAGGCGCTCCGTGGCCTGGGCGCAGGCGCTGGCCTTCGTGCTCGGCGCGCTGTTGCTCGTCTATCTCATCCGCGCGGTCGGCGTCCAACCAATCTTCGCCGCGCTCAGCCGCGTCGGCTTTGGGTTCTTTCTGGTCGTAGCGATGAATGGATTGCGTCACGTGCTGCGCACGATCGCGATGAGCACGTCCGTACCGCCGGAACATCGTCGTTTCACTTTCGTTCAGGCTTTTGCGGCCCGACTCGGCGGCGAGTCCATAAGCTTCCTCACGTTTGCCGGGCCGCTGCTCGGCGAAGCCACGAAGGTGGCGCTGCTCCGAAAGCGCGTGCCGCTGGTTCATGGCGTGCCCGCGTTAGTCGTCGACAACTTGCTTTACAACCTTTCGGTGGTGCTGCTGGTTTTTGTCTGCGCTTGCCTGATGCTCTTTGCTTATCCGGTGCCGATTGTCGCGCGTGAAATCTTGATCATCATCGCCGTCGTGGCCTTCCTGGGATTAGTCGCCGCCGCGCTGGCGACTCGACGCCGCGTTACGTTGCTAACTAATATCATCGATCGTTTAGCACGTCGCGGTTTTCGGCCAAAGTTCCTGCGCAAACGGCGCCATCAAATCTATCGCGTCGAGTTGACGGTTTATGGTTTTTATAAGCGCCGGCCTACCGCCTTTTTCTCGATGATCGGATTCGATCTGGCTTCGCACGTTACCAGCGTTATGGAAGTTTACATTACGCTCAAGCTGCTCGGCTTTGTGCCGCACTTCGGCGCAGCCTACATTATCGAGTCGCTAACCAAAGTCATTAACTTCGCCTTCGCGTTTGTGCCGGGGACGATCGGCGTTTACGAAACCGGCAACGGAATAATTCTGAGCACGCTGGGTTATGCCGTCGCCGCCGGCGTGGCGTTGGCTATCGTGCGCCACGCGGCAATCGTTTTCTGGACCGTTATCGGTCTTTTGATCATCACCTCGCGCGCGTTGCCCAACGCCTGGGCGCGCGTGCTCGATCGCAGTCCGCGTTTGCAAAAGATTATGGATAGTCTGGTGCTTTCAAATGTCGCACATCGCCCCGCGCGCACCGCAGTCAGCGTGGCCGGGATTGCTCTGGGAGTCTTGCTGGTCGTCTTTACCGTCGGCCTGGCGCACGGCCTGCTGCGCGTGCGCGGACAGCGCGAGGCCAACATCGGCGCCGAGATTATGCTGCGGCCAGCCGGTACTTTTGGGTTCAGCGGCTCGCAGCCGTTCACCATGTCCGCCGCCCACGCCGGCGACCTTGCGCGCATTGAAGGCGTCCGCATGGCCGTGCCCATCGGCCAGAATCTGGACAAGAGCCCCGACACCGGCTGGGGCTCGCATCTGGTCGAAGGAATTCCGTTTGACCAGTATGCCGCGCTGACCGGGCTCCAAATCAAGGAGGGAAGAAAACTTCAGGAAGGGGACGAAGTCATCGTGGACAGTGCCTGGCAGCAGGAGCGCGGCATTGCCCTTGGTTCCACGGTCGAAGTTTACGAGAAGCCTTTTCGTCTGGTCGGAATTTTCGAGCCGCCGGGAGGCGCTCGCCTGAAAATTCCCCTGGCAAGGATGCAAGATCAGGTCGGCAGCGAGGGCCGTTGCAGTGCCATCCTGGTTGCTTGCGCCGATCCGTCGCAACCGGAACAGGTGGCTGCGCGCATCAAAGAAAAATTCCCTGACGATCAGATCATCTTCACGCGCGACTTGCCGCAGCTTTACATGACGACCTTGCCCGCGCTGGGTGTTTTTCTCAACGTGGTGATCGGCGTCTCGGCCACCATCAGTATGCTGGTGATTCTGCTCGCGATGTACACGACCGTAACCGAGCGCACGCGCCAAATCGGGATCCTGAAATCGCTCGGCATGTCGAAAGGATCGATCGCCTGGGTGATCGAACAGGAAGCGATTGTGGTCAGCGTGCTGGGCGTCGCGGTGGGCATCCTGCTGACGCTCGTGTCGCGCTTCGTGATCATGCGCTCGACGAGTCTGACCGTCGACGTCGAACCAAAATGGATTGCGATTTCGCTGGCGGTTGGCTTGATCGGCGGCTCAATCGGCGCGTTGTATCCCGCACTGCGCGCCGCGCGCCAGGATCCGGTCGATGCATTGAGTTATGAGTAGCCGGCGAAGAACCTATAAGTGGGATTGCCGACCCCGGGCCGTGAGGGCTAAGATAAGCTCGACGAGAGAGTAGTGCTATGAGTTCAATACTTGACCAGATCAAACCTGATACGGCTGAAACGATTGCCGTCGAAGCTCGTGCGCGTGGGCTGTCGGTGGACGAATACATCAGGAGTTTACTCCCCCGAGCTAACGGTATCGATCTGAGGGCTCGCGGCATCAATGAAACCCAAGCTGAGGACCTACGTGCGCGACTAAGGACATTCGCTGAGGACTGGAATCGGCCTGAAGCAGACATCTACGATGAAAACCCAACGCGGTGATGTCGTTCTGGTTTTGTTTCCAAACTCCGACTTGCGTACGGCAAAACGTCGCCCGGCGCTCATCCTGCAACGCGACAACCTTGGCTCGGGCTTTCCCAAACAATCATTGCAATGATTTCAAGCAATCTCGCGCGTCGCGGGCATCCCAGTCGCCTGTTCATCGGAGTTGCATCAGCAGAAGGCAGGGCTGCCGGATTGCGTCTGGATTCCGTGGTAATGACTGACAATCTCGCAACGGTCCTCGATAGCGAGATCGATTCTGCCCTCGGACGGATGGCTGCTGGCTGCTGTCGACGTCGCACTCAGCTATACGCTGGGACTTTCGTAAGCGAGTAGCGGGACACGACTGCTTCCGATTTGCATTTCTTACGTCTTCACCGCCGCCGCCAACGACCGCCACGACTGACGCAACAAGTCGTTGATACGGTTCCAATCCTCTTCCGTAACGCCGCCGGCTTCGGCTTTGTTATCGCGAATCGTCATCGCTTCGGCGCGCAAGCGGCCGTGCTCCATCAGCCGATCCACCGGCACGCGATAGATCTCAGCCTGCAATTCCGCCAAAGCTTTGTCCAGATCGCCCGGAGGATGTTGGGCGCGCTGGCGATGTATGATCCACCACTCCAGTTCCAGCCGCGCGGTGCGATCGACGTCGAACGGAATGTCGCTCATCTGGCGAATCGCGCCGTAGAACTTCACGAGGTCGGGCAAAGCCTGCTCGTAATCCGAACGCTGTTTCCCCTGCTTGAAAACAAACGCTGCATTCGCCGCATAGTAAGCCGTCGCGTTCGATCTGACGAGCGGCATGTGATACTGCGTCCGCAAAAGCTCGGACAACTGATTGAAGAGGCGCAGGCGTTGCTTTTCATAATATGAGCGCCACATCGCGGTTTCCAGACGCGCCACTTCGTCCGGGTCAAACTCGCGCAGGTGCGTGGTGCGCGGAAAATACAAATCGTAAAGCACGCCGCAGATTAGCAAGGCCAGCACCAGCGCAATCACGCGGATGATAATTTTTCGGGTTCGGTTTGGGGTTCGACTCGACATGACGGCCCTCGACGTGATATTTCAAGAAGCGCTCTTATACCACAAAGCCTGGTTGATTTTGACTGGAACAAATCGGAGACACGATGGCATACACACACCATGAACTGAAGCACAAAACCCTGGCCGAGTTGCGCGATATCGCCAAAGACATCGAGCACGAAGCGGTCCAGGGCTACACGCAATTGAACAAAGAACATTTGGTCGTGGCGCTCTGCAAAGCCCTGAACATCGACATGCACGAGCACCACCAGGTTGTGGGCGTCGATAAGGCGGCGATCAAGTCACGAATCAAGGCGCTCAAAGCTAAACGCGATGCGGCCATAACCGCGCACGATCACAAGCAATTGAAAGTAGCGCGCCGCTCGATTCATCGCTTGAAGCGACAGATTCACAAAGCGACAGTGTGAAGGTGATGCCGGAATGAAACGGATGGTCTTTTTCCCGCTGGCCATAATCGCGCTAATTGCGATGACGTGCCCCTCGATTGCTCGCGGAGATCCGCCGGCAGGGAATGAGCTTTATTTAGAAGTCACGATAGTTACCGGCGAACACAGCAGAGATTCGAACTCGGCGACCTCAACCTTGACTGTCTCGTTCAGGACTCTCACGTATGAGCAGACCTACCAGGGTGCGCGATCCAGTCGTCGCCATCCCGTCAAGAAGGAATACAAGCTCACCAAAGAAGATCGGGATTTGCTAATCGGGTTGCTGAATAAGGGTAACTTGCTGGTGACCAGGACAATCTCGAGGCCGCCACAGCAAAAAGGTTCAAGCCGCTACTTCGAGCTTTCTATTCGCTCGCGTTTGAAAGGCAAGAAAAGCGTAATCTCGATCGATGCTTCTCCCAACACATCCGAGCTGAAAGAGGATCGCTTGTACCAGGGCTCGCTTGCGGTAATTGAACAACTCTACAAGATCATCAACCGAACGGACCCTGACGTCACGATTCCTTCACTAATTGATTGACTGATCGCGCGGGTCAAAACTCCCGGTCGCAGTTGACTTTCCCCGCGAACTGGCATAGAAAATCTCACGCAGTTTTCCTTCCGAACAATTTGTTTTCAAAGCGAGGTAGCTCAATGAAGCAGGCTATCAGTATCAACGTCAACGGTATCGACCACACGGCGGATGTCGAGCCGCGTTTGCTCCTGGTTCACTATCTGCGAGACGTGCTTAGTCTGACCGGCACACACATCGGCTGTGAGACTTCCATTTGCGGCGCGTGCACCGTGATGATCGACGGCCAGGCAGTGAAGTCTTGCACGATGTTCGCCGTGCAGGCTGACGGTGCGCGGATTACCACCATCGAAGGACTGGCAACAAACGGCGAGTTGCATCCGGTGCAGGAAGGTTTCTGGGAGAAGCACGGTTTGCAGTGCGGCTATTGCACGCCCGGAATGATCATTGCCGGCGCGCAGCTTCTCGATCGCAATGCAGATCCCTCGCGCGCCGAGATTCGTCACGGGCTGGAAGGAAATCTGTGCCGCTGCACCGGTTATCAGCACATCGTCGAAGCGGTGGAGTTCGCGGCGAAGAAAGCTGCTGGAGGTTGAGTTCAGAGTTCAACCTTTAGGTTGGCTTTGATGGGCGCACGCTAAAGCGTGAACTCTAAACGGAGGCATCATGAGCAAGTACGTCGGAAAAAGAATCAAGCGCACCGAAGACCCGCGACTGATCAAAGGTCTCGCGCATTACGTTGACGACATCGGCTTGCCGAACATCCTGCATGTCGCGTTTGTGCGCTCGCTCTACGCGCACGCGCGCATCAACGGCGTGGACACGAGCGAGGCGTTGAAAGCGCCGGGCGTCGTCGCCGTTTACACCGGTGAAGACGTCGCTGAGAAAGTCGGGCCAGTCCCCTGCGCGGCCGCACTTCCGGATTTGAAGGTTCCGGACTACCGCGTGCTTGCCACCAATAAGGCG
>DATGVD010000667.1:0-3954 GCA_035300785.1 Pyrinomonadaceae bacterium
TGCGCAAGCTGCATCAGTTGTCAGGCATCATGCCGCTCGGCGTCTTTTTACTGGAACACTTCTACACCAACTCGAAAGCGCTCTACGGCCAGGCCGCCTTCAACACCGCGGTTAATGACCTCCAATCGATTCCGTACATCCTGCTGGTCGAGATCGGCGGCATTTTCATTCCGCTAATCTATCATGCGGTCTATGGTCTCGTGATCACGGTTGAAGCGCGACCCAACAATCTGAATTATCCGTATCCGCGCAACTGGTTCTACACGATTCAGCGTGTCACGGGCATCATCCTGTTTTTCTTCATCACTTTCCATGTGCTGAATTTTCGCTTTGGTTTGATTCCGGGTCTGAACACAATGTCGGTTGCGCGCAATCCAGATCAGGCATTTCAGACAGTCGCGCGCGAATTCAGCATCGTGCCGATCTTCATCGTTTACGTAATCGGGATCACTGCGACGGTCTGGCACCTGGCGAATGGCGTGTGGCTGTTTCTGGTTGATTGGGGAATCACGATCGGCGATCGCGCGCAGCGCTTGGCCGGCTATGCCTGCATCGGATTCGGCGCGGTGTTGCTGGCGGTGGGAATAAACGCGGCGGTGGCCTTCATTCATCCTGGCGGATTGCTGAGAGCAATTATCTAACGAATAGACCGCCACAGAGGCGCAAAGGCACAGAGATGAAAAACGCGCAGTCAGATAGTCTCGTTGGTTTTTCTAGTTCGTGTTATCTCCGTGCCTCTGTGTCTCTGTGGCTTAATTACTGACAAAAGAGATGGCAAGTGGAATCAAGATCGCGATTGTGGGTGGCGGCCTGGCGGGGCTGGCGGCGGCGATGAAGATTGCCGAAGCGGGTCAATCGGTCGATCTGTTTTCAGTCGTGCCGGTGAAGCGTTCGCATTCCGTCTGTGCCCAGGGCGGCATCAACGGCGCAGTGAACACCAAGGGCGAAGGCGACTCGACGTGGGAACATTTCGACGACACGGTTTATGGCGGAGACTTTCTGGCCAACCAACCGCCCGCGAAGGCGATGTGCGAAATGGCGCCGGCGATCATCTATCTGTTCGATCGCATGGGCGTGCCGTTCTCGCGCACGAAGGAAGGGCTGCTCGACTTTCGCCGCTTTGGCGGAACGAAGCATCACCGCACGGCTTTCGCGGGTGCTTCGACCGGGCAACAGCTTTTGTACGCGCTTGACGAGCAGGTAAGACGATACGAAGTCGCGGGCAAAGTTACGAAGTACGAAGGCTGGGAGATGATGTCGCTCGTGCTCGACGACCATCAGGTTTGTCGTGGGCTGGTGGCGATGGATCTGCGCTCGCTCGAGTTGAAAGCGTTTCCTGCGGACGCAGTGATCATCGCGACTGGCGGCCCGGGATTGATCTTCGGCAAGTCCACCAACTCGATGGTCTGCACCGGCAGCGCCGTCGCGGCTTGCTATCAACAGGGAGCCAGGTACGCCAACGGCGAATTCATCCAGGTGCATCCGACTTCGATCCCCGGCGATGACAAGCTGCGTCTGATGAGCGAGTCGGCGCGCGGCGAAGGCGGCCGCGTCTGGGTGCCGCGCGCGAAAGGCGACCAGCGATCGCCGTCTTCGATTCCGGAAAAAGAGCGCTGGTATTTTCTCGAAGAGAAGTATCCCGCGTACGGCAACCTGGTGCCGCGCGACATCGCGACGAGAGAGATCTTCCAGGTTTGTCTCGACGGCTTTGGCGCAAACGGCGAGAACCAGGTCTTCCTGGATCTCACCCACATTCCGCCGGAAACGCTTGATCAAAAGCTCGGTGCTATCCTGGAAATTTACGAAATGTTTGTGGGCGACGACCCGCGTCACGTGCCGATGCGCATCTTCCCGGGCGTGCACTATTCGATGGGCGGCCTATGGGTTGATTACGAGCAGCGCACAAACATTCCCGGGTTGTTGGCGGCTGGCGAATGTGATTATTCCATTCACGGCGCGAATCGATTAGGCGCCAATTCACTGGTGAGTTGTGTCTATGGCGGCTTCATCGCGGCGCCCGCGGCGATCGATTGGGCGAAGAACGTCGCGCGCAACGGCAGCGACGGCTCGCAAATCTACGATCAGGAAACAAAGCGGCAGCAGGAAATCAACGACGCGCTGATCAAGCAAAGCGGTAAAGAGAATCAGTACAAGCTGAATGAAGAGATGGGCAAGGTGATGACTGATAACGTCACTGTTGTTCGTTATAACAATCGCCTGAAAGAGACGGACGCGAAGCTGCTCGAGTTGATGGATCGCTACCGGCGAATTTCGATTAACGATTCAAATCTGTGGGCGACGATGGCCTTGCCGCACGCGCGGCACCTGGACAACATGCTGGAGCTGGCGCGCGTGATCACGCTCGGCGCGCTCAACCGCAACGAATCGCGCGGCGCGCACTACAAGCCTGACTTTCCGAATCGCGATGACGAAAACTTTTTGAAAACGACGATCGCGGAATACTCAGGCGAAGGTCCGGTGCTCTCTTACGATCCAGTCGACGTGTCATTGATCAAGCCGCGCAAGCGCGACTATTCGCACGAGAAGAAGGAAACGGCAAAAGCATAGAATTTGGAGTGCGCTGACTCGTCAGCGCTTTGGTAGGCGGCGACTTGTCGCCGCGAGCATTACGATTGCGGCTTCTTACGTGGCCGTGACAAGTCACGGCCTTTGAAAGCGGTAACAGGTTACCGCACTCCAAAGTCCTAGTTAAATTCAAAATGGGCAACACAGTTGAGATTCACATCAAGCGGCGCGCCGCACCCGATGGTCCGCAGTATTGGGAAGAGTTCGAGATTCCTTACCGGCCGAATCTCAACGTGATCTCGTGCCTGATGGAGATTCGCAAGAATCCGGTAACCAAGTCCGGCCGGCAGACAACGCCGCCGTCGTGGGACATGAACTGTCTCGAACAGGTTTGCGGCATCTGCACGATGGTCATTAACGGACGCGTGCGGCAATCGTGCTCGGCACTGGTCGATAATCTCGATCAACCGATCAAGCTCGAACCGATGTCCAAGTTTCCCAACGTGCGCGACCTGATTGTTGATCGATCGCAGATGTTCGATCATCTCAAACGCGTTCACGCCTGGGTTGAGCTCGACGGCACCTACGATCTCGGCGCCGGTCCGCGCATGGACAATGACGACGTGCTGGAGCGTTACGCTTACTCGCGCTGCATGACCTGCGGTTGTTGTCTGGAAGCTTGCCCGCAGTACGACGAGGATCACTACATCGGCCCGCAGGCGATCGCGCAGGTGCGCCTCTTCAATATGCACCCCAGCGGAGAGATGAACCGGGATGAGCGTCTGGAAGCCATCATGGGTGAAGACGGCATCACGAACTGCGGTAACGCGCAGAACTGCGTCAAAGTTTGTCCGATGAATATTCCGCTGACGAAAGCGATCTATGAAGAGAACCGCGAGACGGTTCTGTATGGATTGCTTGGTTGGTTGAAGAAATAACCCGGTGATTTGAGGCGGATGGAACTAGCTTCGTGAGAACTGCGGAAGAGATCCAGGTCGAAACCAATCGCTTGAAGGTTGAATACGGCAAGCTCTTCGATGCCGTTGCTGAACTTCTGTTTCGTCACGATCCTATCGGTATTAACTTCGAAGACAATGAGGATGAATACTATCCTGAAGTCAGAACTATTCTCCCACTCTTGAAGACCTGTCACTCACCGGAAGAAGTATTGGACGTTGTGCATGGTGAATTCGTGAGATGGTTCGACCAGGAAACGGCCGGATCAAAGGAGCATTACAGTAAAATAGCGCACGAAATCTGGTTGTTGTGGCAAAATCGCCAAGGCAACTCAAAGCTTACGACGGATTTCGTTTTTGATTGATGTGAATTCCAGTTGCTCGTAAAAAGCTAGATCCCCAACACGTCAATCAGTTCCTGCACCGACGCAGCGCTCTTTTGCAAAGCGATGCGCTCTTCCGCGGTCAAGGT
>DATGVD010000668.1:0-4110 GCA_035300785.1 Pyrinomonadaceae bacterium
CCTCGGCCGCGTCCTCGCCGACGAACGTCCGCCCGTCGAGGGTTAGCGTCGCAGTGCATTTCTTAGCCGAGCCGGAGCTGCACGCCAGCACCGCGGCTAACAGAAAAAGCAAAGACAGCCCAAAGGCGGAGCCATTCCGGAATGTCGATTTAGCGGGCATATCTTCTTCCTTTCATTGAGACACGCATGAAGAACGAGAGGTAAAAATATTTGCAAGGGACATGCTTGTCAACGGTAATACAATCGAAAGCGCCGAAGGCGCGGAATGTTACCTATGGCCCCTGGTCTGTACAACATTTCGCGCCTTCGGCGCTTTGCTTGCTCTCAATCCTCTCGTTCGATCGGCACCTCTCCGCGACGCGTCGGCGCCATACGACGAACAACGCGCGTGACCGGCGCAGTTAATCTGCCACCAGCACGAGCCAGGCGTCGCCACTGCGCGGTGTAACGCATGTCATCAAGCAGTGAATAAACCACCGGCGTCGCGATCAGAGTCAGCAGCAACGACAGCGATTGTCCGCCGATGACCACGATCGCGATCGAGCGCCGCTCTTCCGCGCCCGGCCCGGTGCCGAGCGCCAGCGGCGACATGCCGGCGACCAGCGCCAGCGTCGTCATCAGGATCGGGCGCAGCCGATCGCGATTGCCCTGGATGATCGCCGCGTCGCGCTCCATGCCGAGCGTGCGCAGATTGTTCATGTGATCGATCTGAAGAATCGCGTTCTTTTTCACCACTCCGAACAGCACCAGGATTCCCAGCGCCGAATACAAATTCAGCGTGTCGCTCAGCAGCCATAACGAAAGCAGCGCAAACGGAACTGAGAGCGGCAGGCTGAGGAGGATTGTGAACGGGTGAATAGTGCTCTCGAACTGTGACGCGAGAATCATGTACATGAAAATGATCGAGAGCAGAAACGCCCAGAGAAACTCGACGAAGGTCCTTTCGAGTTCGCGACCGCGGCCGGCGACAATCGTGGAATAAGCCGCCGGCAGATTCATCGCCGCGGCGGTTTTCCGCAAAGCGTCCAGGCGATCCGCCAGCGCAAACCCCGGCGCTACGCCGGCGCGCATTGACGCTTGCCGCTGCCGATCGAGTCGATCGATGCGCGAAGGGCTCAGCTCTTCCTTGATATCCACCAGGTTATCAACCCGCACCAGACCGGCCCGGGAAGAGGGCACGTACAGACGCGAGATAGTTGCGGCGTCTTTGCGATCACGCTCACTCAACCTGAGCTGAACGTCGTAGTCCTCGTTCACCGAAGGGTCGCGAAAACGCGAGACTTGATCGTCGCCGCCAACCATCAAGCGCAGCGCGGTCGAGATATTCGAAGTATCAACACCGAGATCGGCGGCCCGTTCGCGATTGATGTGCACGCGCAGCTCAGGCTTGTCCAGCTTCAGGGTCGTATCAGCGTCGACGATGCCGCCGATCTCTTTCGTCTTCTGACGCAAAGTGTCGGCGTACTTTGCCAGCTCAGTTAATTCCGGCCCGCGGAACACAAAATCAATGTCAAAGTTGCCGCCGCCGATATTGAAACTCGGCGCATTGCGCACGCTAAAACGCAACGGAGCATATTTCTGCAGGCGCTGCCGCACTTCCTGCATCACGTCGCGTTGGGTGTAATTACCCCGGAACGCAGTCAGCGGATGTCCGCTCTTGATCGCATTCCAAAACTTGGTCAGCGAAAACACACGCTCCTCATGCGGCGCGATGCGCACGTAGACGCCCGCCTGATTCACCGCCCCCAAAAACGATCCACCCGAAGACGAAAGAATCAGGCGCACGCCCGGCGTGGAAAGCAAGTCTTTCTCGACCGCCAGCACCGCGTCGTTCATTGCGTCGATGTTGGTGCCTTCGGGCGCGTTACAGTTGACGTCGAACTCAGCTTCGTCAACGTCGCTGGGGATATATTCCTGCTTGACGACGCGATAGAGCGGGATGCTGGACACCGCGACCGCAATCGCAATCACCGCGACGACCGCGCGGTGGCGCATGGCCAGTTGCAAAAGCGAAGTGTACGAGCGATCGATTAGCGCATAGAAACCACGACGAGATGCGGCCGAAGAAACCGTATCGTGATGTCCGGCATGTCCGGCCGCGGCATCTTCGGCCCGCAGCAAGCGCGCACTCATCATCGGTGTCAGCGTAAACGACACCAGCAATGAAACCAGGACGGCCACGGCCGCGGTGATACCGAATTGAAACAGAAAGCGCCCTGAAATCGACGACATGAACGAGACCGGCAAAAAGATCACAACCAGCGAAAACGTTGTCGCCATCACGGCGAGACCAATGTCGGCGGTCGCCTCTTTGGCGGCCCGCATCGGCGTAATTCGTTTCTCTTCGACGAAGCGAAAGATGTTTTCCAGAACGACGATTGCGTCGTCTATCACGACGCCGACCATCAGCACGAGAGCCAACATCGTGACGCCGTTGAGCGTAAAATTCATCGCCCGCATCATGCCGAACGTCGAAATTACCGAACACGGAATGGCGATTGCCGCGATCAAAGTTGATCGCCACGAGCGCATGAACAGCAGCACAACCAAACTGGCAAGAATGCTGCCGAGGATCAGGTGCCGGGTGATCTCGTGCAACGCGGCGTCGATGTATCTCTCCTGATCGCGTATGGCTTCCAGTTTGATATCTGCAGGCAGCTGCGCCGAGACGCGCGCCAGTTGGTCCTTGACGTTGTGGATGACCTCGACAGTGTTCGCGCCCGACTGCCGGCGAACTTCGAGCGTCACGGTCGGTTGGCCGTTCAACCGCGCGATCGATCGCTGCTCTTTGGTGCCGTCTTCGACGCGGCCAATATCGCGAATCTTTATCGGCGCGCCGTTGATATTGGTCACGACCAGTTCTTCCATGTCGCGCGGGTTGGTGTAGCGACCCAGCGTGCGCAGGACGAGTTCGCGCCTGCCGGTTTCGACATTACCGCCGGGCACATCGGCGTTCTGCCGCTGCAAGGCATCGCGCACCGCCGTGATCGGGATCTTGTAAGCAGCCAGCCGCTCAGCGTCGACCCAGACATTGATCGCGCGATCGAGACCGCCCACGACATCGACTGCGCCCACGCCTCCCGCGCGCTCGAGCTGTACTTTGACGATTTTGTCGGCGTACTCGGTCAGCTCCCGAATCGAACGTTGACCGGAAAGCGCGATCGTCAAGACCGGGGTGCTGTCGTTATTGAACTTCACAATGACGGGAGGCTTGGCGTCGGGAGGTAAGTCGCGCACGACCGTGCTGACGCGATCGCGGACGTCCTGCGCCGCCGTGTCGATGTCGCGATTCAAATTGAAAGTGGCGATAACGATCGAGTTGCCCTGCACCGAAACCGAGCGCAGGTTGTCGATGCCATCGACGGTATTGACGACTTCTTCGATGCGTTGCGAGACGAGCGTTTCCATCTCTTCCGGAGACGCGCCGGGCAGATTCGTGCGCACCGCGACGGTGGGAAGATCGACTGAGGGAAAGCGATCGACGCCCAGTTTGAAGTAGCTCGCCGCTCCGACCACGACCAGCGACAAGACGATCATCGCGGCGAAGACCGGACGGCGGATACAGATTTCAGCTAGCTTCTGCATTTCAGATTTTTGACTTTGGAGTTTTGATTTTTGATTTCGCCTGATCCGCGACTAACGACCGACCTGCGGATTTGCGGGAGCTCGTCATGATCGCGACAATTTCGTCGGCCTCCGCCCACAGAGCTTCGACCAGCTCCTTCTTTATCAACTCGCCTTCTATGATTAACTCCAACCAAAGCGCGCTTTCGTCAGCTTCCTCTTCAACGACACCTAACCGGGAAATAAATTCAGCCTTTGAGCGCGCGCGGCAAGCCGCTCGATAGTTAGCCGCAACCGAGGTTCCAGACCGCGCCAATTGACCGCCGATTGTTCTTCCCGCGATGGTCTTAGGAAGCGCCGCCACAAGTTTCAGAATGCGAAGCGCGAATTGCTTGGTCCGCCTTTTCAGATCGTCTTCGGTCATTTACCCATGGGAGCTGACGCCAATTCGAAGCCTTCAAAATCGCAAATCGGAAATCAAAAATCTAAAATCCGGTCACGGCTTGTCCCGATTGCAGATTTCCCGGATCAAGAACAACTACTTCC
>DATGVD010000669.1:0-10344 GCA_035300785.1 Pyrinomonadaceae bacterium
CCGCGCCCACCAGCCAGCCGTGCTGTTCGTCCACAAACGCGCCGCCCAGCAACAGAAACTTTGTCGGCAGAGTTTGTCTCGACCAACTGGCGCCGCCGTCGCGCGTAACCAGCGCCACGCCGCCTTCGCCGAAAGCCCAACCACGCTCGCTGCCGTTGAATACCGCGCGTACAAGTTTCGCGCCAGCGTCAACCCCGTCAGGAACAACGCGCTGCCAACTCAGTCCACCGTCGCTTGTCTTCAGCAGATAACTGCGCGGCTCATCGTTGGTCTTTAGTTTAAAAATGTCGCGTTCGCAAACCAGCCAGCCGTCGTGATCATTAGCGAAATAGACATCGCGCAGGGTGTCTCCACTCGGCGGATGAGCTTTGTTCCACGTCTGACCGCCGTCGGTTGTCTCCAGAAGCGTTCCGTTGCCGCCCGCGACCCAGCCGTGCTGCTGATCGAGAAAATAAACAGCGTGGAGCCAGCCCATCGTGCCTGAGCGCTGGCGAGTCCAGGCAGCGAAAGAAAGAGAGCAGTAGGCGGTAAGCAGTAGGCAGAACACAAATCCGCGAAAACAGAATCGCCCTTGATTGACTAGCTGCGCCCTTCTCAAACGTTCCTCCTGCCGTCTGCTTTCTGCCTACTGTTCTTTCAGAATCCACCTGTAAACAAACGCGCAAAGCTCAAAACCGGAAGGAAGGTACTCAGCGCTGTCTGCCACTTCTTGAAGCTATTGCCGGGAACGACAACTTGATCGCCGGGTAAGAGATAAAGTGAATCCGGCGCCTGACCTTTGTATATGGCCGAGATGTTGACCGGAATCGGCGCAAGATTGCCGGTCTTCTGCTTGCGCAATACGAAAACTTTCTTCTTGTCGCCTGTCTGCAAGACACCGCCGGCTTCGGCGATCGCTTCACTGACCGACAAACGGCGCGTCATCAATCTAATTCCGGGTTGCGTAACGTCGCCAATCACGCTGTAGCGATACGATCCGGCCTGGTCGAGCGAAACCGACACCTGCGGATCGATGATGTATTCGTCATAGCGCTTCTTGATCAGTTCGGCGACCTGGTCCACTGTTTTGCCGCTGACGAAAATGCCGTCGGGTATCAGTGCCAGCGAGACGCGTCCGCTCGGCGGAATCTTGATGCCGCTCTTTGAATAACGATCCTGTCCAAAGACCGTGACTGAAATCACATCTTCGGGTCCGAGTTGATAGGTCGTAAAGAAATTATTGTAGTTCTGTACGATCGCGGCTTCGTCAGACGCCTGATCCGTGCGACTCGTCGGCGCGTCTGCCGCAGCGGCGTCGGGCGCCTTGCTCTTATCCTTGCTCTTGTCGCCTTGATCAATCGGCGTCACGGCGTCGGTCGCAGCCTTCTGATCAGACGCGGCCGGTTGGGCAGCGTCCGCGGAAGTGCGGCGCTGGCGCGTCGCGGTCGTGGGCGACTGCGCGAACGTGCTTACGCCGATCGCCAGTGCGATTACCAGAACCATTGTTTGTGTCAGCAACTTTTTCATCGTCTTCAACCTCCGAATCCTTGCCGGCAGGATGCCGGCGAGCCGCACACAGGGAGGCGTGCGCTCCTATCGTCCTCCGCGTCCAAGCAGAATCGTCTTGATCGTCTCGAACATGATGATCGCATCGAGCGTCAGGCTCTGGTTCTTGATGTAGTAAAGCTCGTATTGCAACTTCTGCCGTGCGTCTTCGATCGACGCGCCGTACGGATATTTGATTTGCGCCCAGCCGGTCAGGCCCGGCGCGATCAGATGCCGTTGTTCGTAATACGGAATTTCCCTGGCGAGTTGCGCCACGAAATGCGGGCGCTCTGGACGCGGGCCGACAAAGCTCATGTCGCCGCGCAGGATGTTCCAGAATTGCGGAATCTCGTCGAGGCGAACTTTGCGTATGAAGCGGCCCACGCGCGTCGTGCGATCGTCTTCCGTCTTTGCCCAGACAGGTCCGTCCTTTTCGGCGTCGCTGCGCATCGAACGAAACTTCATCAGCGTGAACACGCGACCGTTGCGCCCCACGCGCTCCTGTTTGTACAGAATTGGGCCGCGCGAATCGAGCTTGATTACAATCGCCGTGACGATCGCAATAGGTAAAGAAAGGATCGCGCCGACTAAGGCCACCGTGCGATGCATGGCCGCCCGCGCAACTTCGTTCAGACGCGCGCGCCGGCCGCGGCTGGAAAAAATCAGCCACGAAGGCCGCAGCATGTCCAGCGACACGCGACCCGTCAGCCGTTCATAAAACGACGCGCTCTCTTCGATGGAAACGTTGCCCGAAAGACTCAAACGCAGAAGTTCCTGCGTTGGAAACTGGCCGCGCCGGTCGCCCATCGCTACCACGATCCGATCGATGTTCTCGCTGACGACCAACGGTCCCAGGTCGGCGGTTAGACCGATAACCGAAGGGTTGATCAGGCTCTTGCCCAGTAATTCCGGATCGTTATCGACAAAGCCTACGACGCGATAACCGGCGTCGGGCCGATCGAGCGTCTCGCGGGCAATCTCAATCGCAAAGTTGCCGGACCCGACAATCAGTATGCGCTCGCCAATTTCCGGATGACCCAGCACCCAATGAATTGCCAAACGCCAACCAACCATCAACATCAGCGCCAAAGGCAATGAAATCAAAGACACGCCCCGCCCGATCATCGCCTGCGGCAGCGCATAGAAAAGCAGCGCCAGCGCCACCCAAGCCAGACCCAGCGCCTGCAACAGACGCAGGACGAGCTCGCGGCGATCGTGCATCACGACGAAATCGTAAAGGTCGAGCAGATAGAATGCCGCGAGACAGAAGATGGTCGCCAACGCGGCTTTGTAAAAGCCCCGGTGCTGGATCAGCGCGTCTTCCGCGTCGATCGCACCCAAGCGCAGGTACACAGCGACTATCAAGCCGCCGAAAAGCAACATCGCTTCGCTCAGCAGCAGGAGCACCATGCGCGCGTTGAGTCGCGAAGCTCTCATAAAGTAAGTTCCCTCTCCCTCTGGGAGAGGGTTAGGGAGAGGGCGGCAGTAAGCAGACCCACGAAAATTGTTTGCTGTCTCTTTCCCATCTAAATCCCTCACCCCGGCCCTCTCCCAGCGGGAGAGGGAGTCTCTCAAGAAACGAAACCCTCCTCGATATAAATCATCTCGGGTTGGTCGGTTGCCTCATCGTCAGCTTCTTCAGTGCCGGCTTCGACCAGCGGTGACTGACGCTGATAGCGCGATTGATAGTAGTAGGCAGTCTCGTCCGCCCGTTTTTCGGCTCGATTAAGCACCACTCCCAGAACTCGCTCGCGCGGCAACTGCTCGAGCAAGCGATCGACGACCGCATAGCGCGTTTTGGAAGCGCGCACGACCAGCAGCGCTGCGTCGGCGCGATTGATCAGCAAATTCGCGTCGGTGAAGATCCCCAGCGGCGGCGCGTCAATAATGATGTAGTCGAAAAGCTTCCGAGCTTCGTCCAGCAACCGCGCGAATCGCGGTCCCGAAAGCAACTCGGCCACGTCTTCGCGCGCCGCGCCGCCCGGCAACACGTGCAATCCTGCCGGGTTTAGTTTCACGATCGCTTCGGTCAGACGTGTTTCGCCGGTCAGAACTTCCGACAGACCGCAAACCGTTTCGATGCCGAGGTAATCGGCGGCACAAGGCTGTCGCAAATCTGCGTCAATCAACAGAGCTTTCACGCCGTCCGTTTGCGCCAGCAGCCAGGCAAGGTTCAAAGCCGTCAGAGTCTTGCCTTCGCCCACGCCCGGACTGGTGATCACGAACGCGCGCATCCGCTTGCGCTCGCCGGCTTCCAGCAAACGCGTACGCAGGGCGCGAAATTGTTCGCACTCAGGCGAACGCGGTTCGGTGATTGCCACCAGATGCGGTTCGACACGCGCAGCCAGAATGTCTCGCGACGTAAATCTGGCGGCGCGCGCCGATCCAACAGCGCCCAAGGTTGCCCCAGCATCACGCGAAGCTGGTCCGCCGGGGAGTGCCGGCCCGCCGGTTTCTTCCGCTGTGTGCGCAGTGGGCGCTGAATCGATTACCGCCGGCATCGCCGTGAAAGGCGAAGCTGACCACGGATGTTCCTGCTCGCTCGGAGTGAAGAGCGAAACGTTATCCGAGTCGCCGTTGCGGGGGACTGAAAAACTTTTGTGGTTGTGGCGCTGCGCGCTTTCCGCGCGCTTCAGCGCATCATAGACTCTGCCCATTGTTTCCTCTCCCGAGACCGGAACGATTAAATGCTGCTCCAACATCTTCAAGGGTCGCTGGAGTTTCGCCGCCGATGCGCACGAACTCGTTAATGACGATCGAGGGTTCGGGCACGCCCGGAGTTTGCGGTCCGTCGTGGCCATTACCGTTACCGTTGCCGTTGCCCGCGGCCCAAAGTTCGGCGCGTCCGGCAGCGCTAAAGATGCGCGCGGCTTCGTTGTCTTCGGCGATTGTCGGCTTGCGATCGCGCGGCAGCAGGTCAAACGTGGCCGCTACCTCTTCGATGATCGCGCGGCTGATGATTGGCTCGCTGGCCGCAAAGCCGTTCAGCAAAGCGTTGTCGCAAAGATTGTTGATGTTGCGTGGAATTCCTTCCGAACAGCGAAAGATGTAATCGATCGCGCCGGGCGAAAAAATGTCCGCGGCGCGCGCGGCCCCGGCCACCGACAGGCGCGAAGCGATGTAACGCGCGGTCTCTTCGACGTTCGGCAAAGCCTTGATATCGCAACGTAACGCGACGCGCTGCTTGAGTTGCCGTAGATCGGGATAGTTCAAAACGTTGCGCAGCTCAGGCTGGCCCGTCAAAACGATCTGCAACTGCTTCGCCGTATCGGATTCAAAGTTGCCCAGCAGGCGCACTTCTTCCAACACGTACGGCGACAGTCCATGCGCTTCGTCGATGATTAGCACCGTGCGCAGGCCGCGGCTGTGACGGGTCTCGAGGACCTTGCCCAATTCGATCAGCAGATCGGACTTGGTTTCCCAATTCTGGATGTCAAACAGCGCGGCCAGATGTTGATAGAATTCCGGCACTGACAGACGCGGATTGAAGATGTAGGCGACCATCACGGTGCGATCCAGACGCTGCATCATCCAGCGCAGGATAGTCGTTTTTCCCGTGCCGACTTCGCCGGTCACAACGATTAGGCCTTTGCCGCTCTCGACGCCGTAGTGAAGGTTGGCCATCACTTCGGTGTGCGAGGGTGTGAAATAGATGTAGCGCGGATCGGGTGTCAGCGCGAATGGCAACTCTCTTAATCCATAAAATTCAGCGTACATGTTTCCTCCAGTTCGCATGCGGGCAAAAGCCGCGACTGATGGCTTGTCAGATCAAAAATCTTTCGAAGACATGGGTTAAGCGCAACACAAACGCGAGCGTCGGCATCGCGACAATCGTGAACGCAAAGCCCGCGGCCAGGGCGAGTTTGTGACGGCGCGGAACGGCGCGCGCTTCGGCCGCCGTCAGCAATTCAGGAATGGTGACCAGCACCGGCAGATTCGTGTAGTGCTTGGCGTCATCCGCGGTTTGAATCGTGAACAGACGCGGGATTTCGAACACGCCAGCCAACAGCAAGCCCAGCGCGAATCCGATTCCGAAGCCGGCCGCCGTCAGCAGAAAGCGCTTGGGCGCCACCGGTCTTTCGGGCAGGTTGGCCGGATCGACGACTTGAATCCCGCCGCCCAGTTGCTGGTTATCGACGTTGGCGCCGAGATTGATTTTTTGCTGCTGCACCAGCAGCTGGTCGTAGTTGGCTTTCTTCGTCTGATATTCGTGGTCGAGCGCTTCAATGCCAACTTCGGCGTTGGGAATCGCGTTGATGCGCGAATCCAGATCGGCGATCTGCGCGTTGGTTTCGCTCAGCAGCTTTTGCTGTCGCTCGACGTCACTATCCATCATCGCGATCTGTGTCTTCAGACTGAGAATGCGCGGGTCGCTCAACTGGATGAGTATTTGCTTCTGTTCCTCGGTTCGCGCTTTCCAGTCTGCGATCATTTGATCCTGTTGCGCCTTGATGTCTTCGAGCTGTTTCCGTTTGGCAATGACGTCCTGATGCTTCTCCTTGTATTGCGTCAGGAGACTCTGTAACTCGCCGTCGTATTCCGAGCGCCGCCTGACCAGTTCAGCCCAGGCCATCGTCGTTTTCGGATCCGTAACATTCTTCGAGGTCATCGCAATCTCCTGATCGCGACTCTTCGAGATATCGGCAAGCTGGCTGCTATAGGCCGCACCCAGATCGCGCGAACGGCCAAGCTCCGCAATCAGAGCTTTCTGCTCTTCATGCAGCGCCGTTAAGCGGCCAACCAGTGCTTGTGACTGCGAAGGCAGGTTGTTCATGTTGTGTTGCAGGTAATCCAGCCGGCGCTTGTCTATGTCGTCGAGTTCCTGTTTGGCGTTGGTCACCTGGTCTTCGATAAACTGCTTGGCCGAAGCGCCGGCGTTGACTGTGCCCTTGGTTTGTTCGTCGATGTACCGGCTGGCGAGTTCGCCGGCGACGGCCTGGGTGGATTTCGGATCGCGGCCGCGATAAGTGATGTTGAATCCGTTGGTGATTTCGTTGCGACTGGTGTTGACCTCGACTTTGATTTGCTTGCGCATCGCGTCGATCAGCGTTTCCATCGGCTCGCCGCGCAAGCGCTCTTCGTGATAGAGGTCGTATTTTTCCAAAAGCGGCTGCAGAGAACTGCGGCTGGTAACGACCTGCGAAATGCTGGTCAGCTCACGCGTCAGGTTCTCTTCGGTCATCGTCGGCACGACCGAGTTGGGCAACGTCGACGGCTTGACGACGATCAGCGTCGATGACTCGTAAATGTCCGGCAGGCGGAAAACGACGTAAGCGATGGCCAGTCCAATCGCGATCGTGGGAAGCAGGATCAGCCACTTGCGCTTAAGCGCGATGCGCGCATATTCGCTGATTCGTCGCTGTCTGAATTCAACACTCATGTTCGCTCCTTAATTAGCCACAGATAAACACGGATTTTCACCGATAAGAAAAGCGGGTTCAGATCTGTGCGTATCTGTGTTCATCTGTGGCTGGCCTTCCTTTTTTGCGCCGCTCCTACAGAGTCGTCAAAGCCTTTCGCGCTTCGTCCGCTTCGGGAAAGCCCGTCTTTTCGCCCAGACGCACAGCGCTTTCAATCTCGCGGCGCGCGCCGGCTTTGTCGCCCTTGGCTGCCAGGGCCACACCCAGATGAAAGTGATACGTCGGGGTTGGCGAGGTGCTGCTTCTGCGCGCGGCGGCTTCGTCAACCGACACAGCTTTCTTCAGTTGCTCCACAGCCGCGGCGTACAAACCTTTTTTGTAATAGACCCAGCCGAGCGTATCGACGAAGCTCGGAACTTCCGGATTCGTCTGCACCGCGCTTTGCGCCAGCCGCACGGCTTCGTCCATGTTGCCTTTGCCGTAGACGGCGTAAAGCCACGCCAGATTGTTGGCCGCGAAGGTTGCGTTTCCATCCTGCGCCAGCGCCTTGCGATAGTTGTCAACCGCGGCGTCGATGTTCTGGCGACTGAATTCCAGCATGCCGATCAAGGTGTAAGCCGTGGCGTTGTCTGGCCGACGCTCGGTGATCTTCTGATACTCAGCGATGGCCCGTTCCTGCTGATTCGTGTTCACGAACAGAGCGCCCAGCGCTGAATAAGCGGGCAAGTAATTGCCATCGATTTCGAGTGCGCGACGGAATTCAAACTCAGCGCCCGACGCGTTCATTTCGTAACCGTAGATCTCGCCCTTTAAGAAATGCAGCGAAGCGTTGCGTGGTTGCGAGTTGATCGCTTGATCGATTCGCATGTGTGCCTGACCGGTCTGCTTTTGCGCGGCGTAGATATTGATCAGCCCGCGCAGCGCGTTAAAGTTGGCGCCATCAATCCCGAGCGCGCTGTTGAGAAATCCCATCGCCTCGTCCGGCTTGTTTTCGTTTAGGGCCACCAGCGCCAGATTGTTGTAAGCGTCGGCGCTGCCCGGAGCGGCCGCGTGCGCCGCGTCAAAATCAGCGCGCGCTGTCCTGGTGTCGCGCAAGCGCAAAGCCGCCGAGCCATGCGCCATCAGATTCCTGGCACGCAATTCGGCGAGCATCTGCGGCGAAGTGTTGTGGTCGGGCGTGGCCTTCGCCAGCCGATCCTGCAACTGAGATGAAAGCTGCAACGCTGTCTTGGCGTCGCCGCCGGCCAGAGTGATCTGCACTTGCATCAATTTCGCCGGCAGATAATCGGGATAATTGCGATCGAGATCGCCGGCAAACGCGCGGGCTTGATCGATCTGGCCCAGACGGAAGTTCGCTTCGGCCATAAAAAACAAACCAGCGCGCGAATTCGGTTCCTGCTTGAGGACTTCCCGTAAATCTTCGATGGCGACTTTCAGGTCGCCGGTCTCTCCGCTTTGCATTTCAATGCGCGCGCGCAGAATCAGCGCCTGGCGGTCGTGCGCATCGTTCTTTAGGACTGCATCGACTTCGTTCCTGGCGCCGGCGATATCCCCGCGCATCAGCATGATCTCGCCAAGCCGGTAGCGGCCCTGCGTGTAGTCCGGCGCTTTCGCCACGACTTCCTTGTAAATCGCAATCGCTTCATCCAAACGGCCGACCCCGGAATAGAAGTCCGCGAGCACTGCTCGCCCTTCCGGCTTGTCGCTGTTCAGCTCCGCAAGTACTTTGTAAGACTCTTCCGCTTTATCCAGACGCTTGTTGACAAGATAAAAGCTGGCGAGCACGAAGCGAGCTTCTCGGTTAACAGGCTCCCCTTGCACGGCCTTCTGAAACTCCGCTTCCGCGGCGTCCTTCCGATCTGTTTGGACCAGGAACTTTCCGAATTCGTAATGGGCCAGCGCCGAAGCGCCGTCGACTGAAATCGCGCGTTGGAACGTCGCTTCAGCTGTCGCTGTTTCTTTCATCATCACATAGAAGCGCGCCAGGCTCAGATACGATTCAACTCGCTTCGGATCGATGGCGATCGCGCTGTTGAGTTCGTCGAAAGCTTCCTTCTGGTGATCCTGCGCAAACAGGACGCTGCCCATCAGGATGCGGCCTTCGATGTGATTGGGATCTTTCTGGAGAACTTCTTTCGCCAGCCGCTCGGCTTCGGTCACGGCGGTGGGCGACTGTTTCGCGCCAACCAGATAGTAGTTGCCCAGCTTCACGCGCACGTCGAGATTGTTCTTGTCCAACTCGACGACTTGCCTCATCTCATCGAACGCTTCCTGATAGCGCTGGAGGCCTTCGAAAGTTTGAGCCAGTCCCCAGTGGGCGTCGGCGAGCTTGTCGTCAATCTGTATCGCGGCACGAAATTCGAGCGACGCTTCCTGAAACTTTTTGTCTTTGAGCAGAGCCTGACCGCGCGAGACGTGCTGCGCTTTGGCTTTTTCCGGGGTGGTGCAGGCGCCCAGCAAAAGGGCGGCGGCGATTATGGCAACTAACAGAGGAAGGACGTAGAACTGGCGGCGGCACTCGTGATTTTTCATTATTGCAGGTC
This sequence comes from Pyrinomonadaceae bacterium, assembly GCA_035300785.1. GTDB lineage: Bacteria > Acidobacteriota > Blastocatellia > Pyrinomonadales > Pyrinomonadaceae > UBA11740. The sequence continues at coordinate 9,428 of DATGVD010000669.1, forward strand.
TCCATGGCGGCTCGGCTTTCTCAGGCAACTTCGAAAGTCGGCCGCGGTTTAGTCGCTCCGGCGTTGTCTTCCGCGACGGGCAAAGCCAGCGGAGGAGCGCAGGAAACGACGAGTCTCAAGGGTGTCAAAAACCTGGTTTCATCTCGCCGGGCGTGCGGGGCGAGCCATAGGTAAGAAAGCGGTAATTCGAGCTGCTTTTCAGGAAAAGGCGTACAAGTACCGCTCGCGGTAGCGGGCGGATGGACCCGAGTGACTTAATTCGGGACAAAAGGCGGGAGTTGTGTCGCTGCTTGAGAGGCGAGTTCCGTAGCGGCCTTGAGCGCGGCGTCTTCCGAATCGCCAACCGGCACCATCACGCGGACAATCGCTCCGTCCGAGCGCCGCCGGCGCACGCTGTCGACGACAGTGTAGATCTTCCCCCAGTATTCGCTGGCCGTGGCGCGGCCCCGGCCCAGATACCAATAGACCATCAACTCGCGGTCGTTGCCATTCTGAACGATGTAGCGGTTGGCTTCGAATGGCGCTCCACCATTCGCCGGCGTGATCGTGATGCGCGGCCCTTCAGTCAAAGTCCAGCCCGACCCGGGCAGGCAGTTGAGCGGACTGTGATAAGTCGCGCCCGTGCGTTGCGTCGCGTAGTAACCTACATAGAAAGACGCCGTACGCCGGTTCGCTTCAAAGTTGCGCGAGAGGTAGTCATCCGCGCGCAGAACTCTCTGCGTTTCTTCGTCCAGGGTCTGGTCGCCGCCGCGCTGGCGCCACTGGCCCAGTTGGGCGGGAAAATCTTTCAACGATTGCCGAGTCACGCGCGCTTCGCCGGCACGTTGCCATACGTTGACGACTGCGCCGCTGAGCAGAAGCATCACGAGCAGCATCCAGAAACGATTTGTGTGGGTGGCCTGGTTCATCGAAATCTA
>DATGVD010000670.1:0-9309 GCA_035300785.1 Pyrinomonadaceae bacterium
AAAGCGTCAAAGCTGCCGCCGAAGGAATTCTGAAAGGCACTCTCCGTGGGAAAGTCCTGCGAGGACGTATAGCCGGCGATGTAAGCGTTACCGCTCGTATCTATCGCGACTCCGCTGCCGCGATCAGTTCCAGCACCGCCCAGAAATGTCGAATATATCAATCCGGTGGCGGTTGAATTCAGCCTCATCAAGTAAGCGTCGGTGTCTCCGCTGCGGGTGAATTGAAAGCCAGTTCCGGTAACCGGAAACCCCTGAGACCTGGTGCCGCCCGTGAGGTAGGCACTGCCGGCGGAGTCGACGGCTACGCCCTCGGTCGAATCATTGTCCTCTCCGCCGATGTAGGTCGAATAGACCAGCGCATTCCCCTGAGGATTCAGCTTGAAGGCAACGCCGTCGAAATCTCCTCCTCGATATGTCGGGCCAATCACCCCCGGCGTAGTCGGAAAGTTAGTTGAACTCGAGTCGACTCGCCCGACAACATAGGCGTTGCCGCTGCTGTCTATTGCAATGCCATCGCCACGATCCAGACCGCTTCCACCGACATAGGTAGAATAGACAATGGCGCTGCCGGTGGCGTTAATCTTAGTCACAAAGATGTCGCTCAATCCGGCTTTGTTTGGAAAGGCAGGTCCCTGAGTCGGAAAGTTTACCGAGTTTGTGGTGCCGGCAATATAGACATTGTTGCTGCTGTCAATCGCGATGCTGCTGCCCAGATCGTCGCCGCTGCCACCAAGGTAAGTCGAGTAGACCAGTACCGGGTCGATTACCAGCGGCAGGGTCTTGTCGTAAGCCCCAACCTCAAAAGCAACTTCCCGCTTGCCCGCGATCAAGTAACGGCCTGAGACCGGTTGCCGCTCTCCGGCAATCTCCTGATAGAGAGTTGGATTCGGCTCGCGGAGTTCACCGCCCGCGAACCGCAGGACGAGATCGCCATTCGCCGCGATCCGAGGTCTCAGGTCGCGATTGAAAGCGAGCCTGATTGTCTTCGGATCTGCGCCGGGCGCGATCTTGAAGTCGTACTCAAGCCGATCCTGTCGCCCGTAATACAGAACACTGATTCCCGGATAAACTTCGTCGTATCGAACTCCGGCGTAGGTTGGCACATTGGTGCGCCACTTGGAGCGATCGTTACCGATCAGATAGTTGCGCTTTCCGGGCAGTGGATTGATGGCTTCAGACTTCGCACTGACGTTCGCACCCTCGAGTTCCATGCTCAGGATTTTTTCGCGAGCGTGGTTGTCTACGGCGATGGTCGCTTGTGAAGGCGTCAGCATCAGCCGATAGCTGCTGCCACGAGCAAAAAACTGATTGGCGTCGGATCCTGGTTCAAAACTGAGCGGCAGATTGAGCAAGGCAGCCGTGGCCGGCGCTCTTTCCTTCTTATCATGATTACGACGATCGGAGCCGTCGCTTGCGGGATTCTTTTCGTGTTTCTGTCTGGTTACGACCGGCGCGATCTGACGAGAGGCTTCGCCCAAAAGAAACAGGGACAGAAATATAAGTAGGGAAAAAACGAATCGTGGCTTTCGGCGAGGGAAAAATTTCTTCGGCATCACCGTCCAAATCCTAACTCAGCCGCGGGTGCAAAGCTACGGCAAAACAAGAAGCCCAGCACAGTGAACGGCTTGTTCAATTGTGCTGGGCTGATTTCGAATTTGCGAATTCTAACCACACACAAGCTAAGGCCCCAGGAATCCAAGGTTTGGCGTGGCAAACTTTGAGAGACTGGGGAATACCGTCGCTCTATCCACCGTTGACAGGCCATACCAATTCGCGAGCGTTGCCGCATACTGATCAATTGAGGTGGTCGGTATCCATTGACCTCGATTACTGGTGGTGTCATCCGGGCCGGCAATCTGTAACGCTGGAAAACCGTAGGGCAGACCGGAACCATCCGGGCGAGTTGATCCGTAGAACATGCCGCCCAGGACGGCCCCGCCCATAATGAAGGCGTGGGTGCCCCAGGCGTGATCCGTCCCGACTGAGCCGGCGCCTGAGCCGGAGGGTTGCAGCGTTCGGGCAAAATCTGAGAGTGTGAACTGCGTGACGTTATTGCTCAGTCCCTGGGCGACCATTTCGTCATAGAAAGCGCGCATGGCCTGGCTGACTTGTGTCAGCAAGCCGCCCTGAGTGCCAGACGCGGCAGCACCACCGGCCGGGTTCGTGGGGTTGCTACCTGTTTCGTTCGTGTGCGTATCAAAGCCGCCAACGTTACAGAAGAAGATCTGGCGCCCGTTCGCGAATCCCAACGTCGACTTGACCTTGAGTAGCTTGGCGATCTGTGCCAACTGATTTCCCAACGACGTGTTCGGGAAAATAGCGGTGAGGCTCGGGTTACCAGCCAAATTCAACGCGGCATCAGCCGTCAACGCTCCGCTTGTAATATCAGTGGAGGCTTTAATCAGCGTCGTGCCCTGGTCGAATCCCAGTAGCGTCCTGAAGCTGCTGCCGTTGGCGAACGGATCAGCTGAGGCCGGTCCATTCCAATTCAGGTTGAGCACATTGGCCAACGAAGTGGGCGCGGCGGCGATTGCTAGCTGGCGCGAGCTAACGCCGGTTGAAAATAGGTTCGTACCCGCAAGCGAAATATTCATCGGCAGCGCGACCGGGCCGTTGAGCGAGTTCGTCTTATCGGCGATTCGACCGCCCCAGCCGGTTTGACCGGTAGTGTTGGCGATCGACGACATTTGCTGATTAACCTGGTCGGAGTGTGAAAAAAGTTGATACGGGCGTCCGATCCCCGCCGCGTATTGCGCGCGAGTGATCGGCTGCACCAGCGAACCGACATTGCAAAGCACTGCGAGTTTGCCGGCATTCCAAACATCCATGAAGCCCTTCGCTTGTCCGGCGTTATTCGCTTCCGGTGACAGATTCGGGTGAAACGCATACGCCACACTGCTGGTATTGGAAGGCGTAATCTTCGTGTTCGCCAGCGCCGATAAGGGCACTGCCAGGCCTGAAACGGTACGCACATTGTCGTACCCATTGGTAGATCCGCCGCCGGTCACCGTGTAGCCGTCGTAGGGAATGACCATGTTGTTGCCGTCCGTGCCACCCGACAGGAATATGCACACCAGCGCGCGATAGTCCGACGCGACGTCCGGTTGCTGCTGATCCTGCGTCATCGCATTAATCAGATTGAACTTGTCCAAGCTGGCTATCATCGCGGCGCTGGTTAAGCCACACGCGGAGGTTCTAATAAATTTTCGGCGTGATTCGTTCATCGTTTCTACCTCTCCACCTGATATTGCGCTGAGCTTGCGATTAAGTAGATCGCTGTGCGCGTCCGCCCTGCCGGATCGGCACTCGTAATCGCAGTCACCGCGGCGACGATGTTAGCGTTCATCGCGGGTGACATCGTGCCGTGCATCAGCCTGGCACTAAGAGCATCTACAAGCTGCTGCGGATTGCCGGCCATGGCCTGATAGGTTGCGTAATTGATTTGCGTACCCGCAGGCCGATTGGGATTGCTGATGGGAATACCGTTTCCGTTGTTCCCGAGAAACAACGTATTCATGAAGTTCGCCCGCGCATAAGTTGTGGAAGTGTCGAGAATCCCGAACTCCGGACCGACCAGACTGGTTCCGGGTAAACCGAAATCCGCCGGGAAGTAGCTGAACACCGTCGGCGGGTTGAATACATTCTGTCCCAAAGGCGTACTGAAACTGCCGCCAGTGCTCGTAACCAGCACGCCATCGGTGACGGCGTTGAACGCGCGCAGCAGATGCGTCATCAGCAGTACCGGCTCGCGCAGATGACCGTAGTTCGGATCAGTCTTAACATCACCGCGGGCTTCGGGATCAAGCAGGATGGCCGTGATCACGGCCTTCATGTCTCCCCGCACACCTGATCCGTTGTTAGCGAACGCCGCTGAGCAACGGCCCACGTAGGCAGGAGCGGGATTACTGGTAACCATCTGATGAATCAACTGCGTGCAAACATACGGCCCGGTGTTTGGATGATTGAACAGATTGTCAATCGCGGTGTTGAGTGAAGCTATTGCGTACGCCTGGGTATTCGCGAGATTGTTCGTGCCTCCCACCACACAATTCGCGCACGCGGGCACAACCACCGGACTCGCGTGATTGATGTCGGTCAACAGAGTCTTCGCCGCGATGTCGTATCGATTTGCGTTGCCGTTCGGCACCATCGGATCCAGGTAATTCGCAACCGTAGGCGTACCATCAACTGCCGAGTTCTTGTTCGGTCCGAGATCCCAACCGGTGAATACCCGCGCCAGATTTGCAATCGTCGTTTGGTCGTAGCTCGGAACTCGATTGCCCTGTCCGTCAAGCACTGGGGTTCCGTTCTGATTCAGCGTGTCCACGCCAATTGAGAACAGCTGCATTATCTCCCGAGCGTAGTTCTCGTTAGGAGTAGGATTGACACGGTTCACGACCGAGTTCCCTCTCATATTCAGGTATTCGCCCATCCCTGGATTGAGAGTGATCTCGAAAAGCATGTTGCGGAAGTTGCTAAACGAATTGCGATCGATTGTTTGCAAGTACGGCGCGTACCAGAATGCCTGGTTGTTGTTCAGCGGCTGGCCCCCGACGACAACGAATTTGTGAAACGCAAACGATACCCGCTGTCTCAACTGATCCGGCTGTGTCAGAGCATTCAACATGAACTGCTTCTGAAGCGGATAGAGCGAGTAAAAATCCCGCACACAGGTGGAGTCGCATACGGGTGCCGGTGGACTGGCCGGATAGAACTGTGGATAAGGCGCGGAAGCGGGATAATCTGAGGATAAAAGAAAGAGCGGATCAGACGCATCATTAAATTGCGTTGGCGTATTGAACTGCTCGTTCAGGTAAGCCGGGATTCCGATGGCGCGCAGATGATTAAAATCGCTGTCGTCGCCTTTGCCTCCCCAGCTGGCCTGCTCAAGGAACCTTCTTAGATCTTGATCGGACGGGAACACCGGATTATTGAACTGTGCCTGGTATTGTGCGATCGTCTGCGGATTCATGATCGGTGTCGGCGGTGTTGCCGGCGCCGGCGTTGGCACCGCGCCAGGATCGTCGGCCGGCCCGCCGCCGATTGCGCCGATCGCCATGCGCACGCGATTGCTCGACATCCCGTGCAGGTTCAAACGAAGCAACACGTCACCCAGATTGCTGGTCATCGAATCATTAAGCCGCACGATGACCATGTAGAGGCCGCGAAAATCTGTGGTGATGTTCCCCTGCGAATCCAACAACGGCGGCACCTGCGCGACGTATTCGACTTTCAACGAGTAATGGTTGTGGGCCGCGTCTTCGGCATCGACCGTGAGCGCATTCGGATCTCCTACCAGGATGTTCCCTGACTGGGACATTTCTCCGGCCAGGAAATCGAGATTCATGCAAAAGATCTCAATGCGGGTGCGCGGGTCGGCGGCGTTAAAGTTCCCCTCAGAGGAGAGCGAAAAAGGCTCAGCGTGCATCGTCACTGATTCGAGCGCGATGGCTCGAGTCGAAGACGACGTGCTAATCAGCGTCGGACTAATCTGGGTAGCAGCCAGCGCCGCGCTCAACAGGCCGCCGGCGAACACAACTACTGCCGCGCATAACATCGAGATGAAGCGTTTGCGCAATGCAAAAGCACGATTTGTCATAAGACGATGCCTCTCTGGTCAAAGACGACGTTAACCCAATCGATATGAGGCTTACCTGACTTTTGGTGGAGGAGCCACCGGGTTTACCCTGGTCAATTCAATATAGCACGGCCGGCAGACGTGCGGTCAACAGCTTTTTAGACGAAGGCTACAGGAATTTGGACGAAGCTTTTTGACCGACGGAGGCGAGGTCTCATGTGCGGATTCGTTTCAGGAAAGCCTGGAACTAGTGCGAATGAGTTCGTAAAAGCCGGCGGCTGCGCCCAGGACCAGGCCCGTTACTAATAGCCAGGGACGCGTTCCCAACCAACGATCCAGCAGCCAGCCGACGCCCAAGCCCGCGATGACCGCGCCGAATAGCGAAAAGGCTGCGGCGTAAGCGAGGCCGGACTTGCGATTGATTTCCTGCTTGTCATCTTCGGGCATTAGGCACCAGGCTATTACCAATTCGCCCGCGTTAGATAATTCTTTGGCGCTGCGAGCAGTAGCGATCGCCGCGAGTGCCGCATTGAGTCGTGTATGAAGCAGACGTGCGTGCACCAGCAAGCCTTGCCGCCGTCGATCGCGTTGAGTTCAACTTGCCGCCCATGCGCTGCCCACAGCGCGCCGAAATCAAAATCGTAGTCCTTCAGAGTCGCGAACTTCTCCCTCAATTCGCAGGCGCGCACGTCGCCGTTGTAATCAATGACCGCAATCGTTTCTCCCGCTGTGCATGGGAACGGCCACGGAGTCGATGCGGCGAAGTTTGCCTGCTGCGTTCGGTAGTGCGTCGTGATCGTGCCCACGTAAGCGACATTTTTGGTGAAGCGCTTCAGCGCGTCGTCTGCGGCGAACATCCGATCGCCGTAGCGTTTCGTCAGTTGAGACACGAACGTGTACATTCCCGGCAAGACTTCCGGCGGGACTTGCTTGATTTCATCTCCGACCAAAGTCTCGCCACGCACGATGTTGAAATAGTGGCCGTCGAGACGAAAGGCGTTCCACATGAACTCGGCCAACTTTTCAATCTCGTCATAGTTATCAGCGCAAACGACCGTGTTGACGTTCAGCCGGAAACGATCCCGGTACTTCTCTTTCAAAGGATAAAGCGCTTCGATGCAATCCAGCGTTTTCTCCCAATGGCCCGGCACGCCGCGTATGCGATCGTGCGTCTCACCATGGCCATCCAGGGCTATGTTCAAATACAGATCCAGCGCCGGATGGGAACCCAGGGCCTTATCAACGATCTCGTAGACGCGAGCCTTCACCAAACCATTAGTCGGAATGATCAAGCGGCGCACGCCGTTGTTGCGAATAAACGTGTCGATGATCTCCGTGGCGTCGTGACGCAGCGTTGGCTCGCCCCCGGAAAGCCAGAGGTCGGTAATCGCCGGCATCGTCTCTGAGACCTTCGCGATTTGTGCGAACGTCAAGTCACCGGGCTGATTCAGCTCTTCATGATAGAAACAGGTGCGACAGAATGAATTGCAGCGCGAGGTAACAAACAGGATCACCGTGCCGAGACGTTTTTCGCGTTTCGTCGAACGCAGCAATTGCACGAACTGTATGGCTTTGTTTGGCACGGTGATCAGCTTTCGCGGCGAATGATGACAGTTTCAGTTGACGATTTCAATTCATAGGTGATTCCGCGCCAGGTAATGCGACGCGAAATCGCCGCCAGCGCATTCCAAAGAAAGAGCAACGAAGCCAACGGCCAGAGCGTGAGATGGGCCAGGGTGGTCGTGAAAGAGCGTAACCGGCGATCCGCGATCACTAAACGAACTGCTCGCAAACGCAGGTATGACTTCATCATCCCCAACGCGAAGATTACCAGCAAGAGTATCAGCGGTGTCGCGAACGACCGCCCCATCGCTGCGCGCCCCGCAACCAGCGAAATCCCTCCGAAAAATCCGAGCCCAAAAAGCAAACTGCCGGTAAGCACTGCCTTCCAAAGGTGCGGCGCGTAGGCGCGCGTAATCTTCAACTGCCGGGTGGTGAATTCAATCAACTCGTGGAAACTGCAGCTTTCGAACGAGGGCGTCAGGCATTGCGGTACAAACTTGATCGGCAGCGCTGCCTCGTGCAGCACTCGGGTCATTGTGAAATCGTCAGACACCGTGCCGCGCCAACGCTCGGCGACTTTGACTTGCTCAAATGTCTCGTGCCGGATGGCAGTCGAGCCGCCCCAGCAGAAATTCTTGTCGCGCTGCGCGCCCAGCGCTGAAGCAATCGAAGCATTCCAAACCGATCGCAGATGAGCAGCTATGCCGCCCCGCGCGACGAACCAGCGATAACCTGTCGCCGCGCCAATGGTTTTGTCCCTCAATGGCGCGACCAGGGATTGCAGCCAACGCGATGAGGGCCGCGCATCGGTATCAACAAAGGCAAAGACCGCGTTTTGCGGATCAGCTTCGCCAACGGCGGCGCGCAGGTTGTGAACTTTCTGCCCGCTGTCGGTCGCTGCTCCGGCGATCACGACGCGAACTGATGGGCTGGTCTGTCTATCGAAGGACCGGCACGCTTCCGCGACGACGGCGAGCGCCGGATCGTCGGCGCGATCAGCGACTACAATTATTTCGAACGCCGGGTACTCCTGCCCCAAAATTGCCAGGAGGTTTTCTCTCATCCCGTCATCCACGCCGCGACAGGGAACGAAGACCGTGACAAAGGGCGTGAACTCTGGATATTCCTGCTTCAGCTCGGCTTCCAGATAGCGGGCAAAACGCAAACCGCCCCGCAGAGAACTCAGGCCGAGCCAGATGACGATTGCCGCCAGAAAATAGTATGCCCACATAAAAGTGCGAGAGGCGATGTTTGAAGTCTCAAGACATCGCCCCGCGAAAAAGACAACTTCAAGGTGAATCTTATTTCAAAGCCGGCGATCTGATCGCCGCAACCGGCGGAAACAGCTTTTGCGCGATAGCGATAAACGGTTGCGGGTAAACGCCAATGACAACTATTCCGATCAGGGAAACTATTAGCGCCGAGCGTAAAGCCGGCGAAAGACTGAGCGGGCGTTCGTCGGCCACCCGATCGCCGAGGTACATGACTTTGATGAAGCGGATGTAATAGTAAAACGAGACGACGATGTTGATGACTGCCCACCCGGCGAGCCAGTAATACCAATTCTTGCCGTCCGTCCGCGCGCGGTCGAACAGTCCCCACAGCAGAAAATATTTTCCGATGAATCCGCCCGTGCCCGGCAAGCCGCCGAGCGATAGCATGAAGATGCCCATCATCGCGGCCATTCCCGGCGCCTTGTGTGCGAGCCCGGTCATATCATCGACGTTGTCGCCAATGATCCCGCGCCGGCGCAGGCTGATCACGATCCCGAACGCGCCCATGTTCATGCAAACGTACACCAGAAGATAAATCACCAGCCCGATGTTCCCGTACTTGTTGTTTGCGACCAGCGCGAGCAACAGGTAACCCGCATTGGAAATCGACGAGTAGGCGAGCAGGCGCTTTGAATTCTCTTGCGTAACCGCGGCCCAGTTCCCGACGACTATCGTCAGCGCGGCCACGATGCCCAGCAGCGGCGCCCATTCAATCCGCATCGGCGCCAGCGCTACGAAAAAGATCCGCGCGTAGAGCGCGAAGCTCGCGGCCTTTGATCCGGTCGAAAGAAAGGCAGTCACCGAAGTGGGCGCGCCTTCGTAGGCGTCCGGCGCCCACATATGAAAAGGCACGGCGGCGATCTTGAAAAACAGTCCCGCGCCCAACGCGATCAT
>DATGVD010000671.1:0-13654 GCA_035300785.1 Pyrinomonadaceae bacterium
AGGGAATCGCGATCCTGCCGTTCCAGGGTGGTCCACCAGTCAAGCTATTGCGCATCCCAATCAGGGAGCGGCAACGAATCCAGTGGAGCGCCGATAGTCGCTCTTTGACCTATGTTGACACCGTCAACGGCGTCTACAACATTTGGAACTATGAAATTGCGAGCGACAGCCGCAAACAGGTTACGCATTTCAAGTCGGACCAAATCCTTGCTTATGCCTGGTCACCCGACCACAAGCAACTCGCCTGCGACCGCGGGGCCGAGCTCCGCGACGTAATGATTATCAGCTCAGAGAGGTAAGGCAGGATTAGACGCTTCGCCGGCACTTACATGAAGCTCACTTTCACGAAGCTAACGAATCTTGCCTTCGTCGGAATTGTGTTCGTCAAAAAAGAACCGGGAGGCGTTCCCTTATGGTAAGCCGCCACCGCCGCTTTCACATTTCGGCGGGTCGGCACTGGGAACCTGGTCGTTGAGCTTCTCCGCCTTCTTGAGTTCAGGCGTCTCTACCTTTGACGTCTTTTTCAAATGCGCGATTATCAGGTCTATGGCGTCATAGAGCTTTCCGTTAATCCTTCTTTGACCCCTGATCAGCTTTCTCAGGCTTACTTCGCCCTCGCCAATGCCAAGTTCGTCGAAGACCTGCTGCTCTTCGTCGGTCCATCCAGGATCGGGCTCGTATTGCCCTGCGTAGTGCGCTGCTGCTGTCGCGGTGCCTGTTGTCATCGTGATTCTCCTTTTGCTCAAGGGGATTCTTATTCGTTGCCGTAAAACTGACTCGGCAAGGAACTCGATAAAAAGCCGAAGTATGCCCAATGAAAGGCGAGGTCGATAAATGCTTCTGCCGTGGTGGTCGCGACTTATATAACAGCGGCGATCAACTGTCAATCCTTGGCTTCTGTTGGGGCCGGCCACCCAGAGACACTCGACCCGCTATTGCTCCCGTTTGTGCGCGTCTAACTACTAAGGCGTGAGCCAAAGGAAAACTCCCTCACTGGTTCCCGCGAGCGGATAAGAAAACCGGGTTTGAGTGTCGGTTAAGAAGGATTGGCGCCGGCTTACGCGCCTTGCAGGGCGATGAGAAGCTTTTCGTGAATTCCGCCAAAGCCGCCGTTGGACATAAAGGCGACCACGTCGCCCGATCGCAGTTCGGCGCTCAAGCTCCGCACGATCTCATCGACATCGCTAATCGCAAAGGCGGGCTTGTTCTGGTTGGCAATGCCGTCGATCAGCGTCCTGGTATCAAGCACGCGGCCTTTCGCAACAGCCGTTTCAGTATCAAAGACGCCGGCGACGATCACGTAATCGGCCGCCGCGAAAGCATTCACATACTCGTCCTGGAAAACCGCCAGGCGAGATGACCAGGATCGCGGTTCAAAGACGGCAACCAGGCGACGCCCCCAAAACTTCACGCGCAACGCGGAGAGGGTTTCCCGTACCGCGGTTGGGTGATGCGCAAAGTCATCGATCACGGTAATGCCGTTTACTTCGCCGCGAATTTCACAACGCCGGCTGACGCTCTTGAAGGTGGCGAGGGCCTCGGCGATCGCGGCGCGCTCGATGCCCCAGGCGTCGGCCGAAACGATCACCGCGAGTGAGTTCAGCACATTAAACGTTCCAATCAGCGGAGTCTCGAAGCCGGCCCATTCGCGACCGTCACGGAAGACGCGAAAACGCGTCATCCCTCCAGTATGATCAATGTCATGCGCTTGCCAACGCGCCTCGCTGCTGGTGCCGAAGGATTCCAATTGGGTGAAAAGCTTCTCGCCCATCTCAGCAACGACTGCGCGCACTTGCGGACTGTCCCAGCCGACAATCAACCGCCCGTTGGCCGGCACGATATTCATGAAGCGCCGAAACGCCAGTTTGACTGCGTCGAGATCTTTGTAAATGTCGGCGTGATCGAATTCGATGTTATTGACGATGGCCAGCTCTGGCAGGTAGTGCATGAACTTCGGACCTTTGTCGAAATACGCAGTGTCGTATTCGTCGCCTTCGATGATGAAGTAATCGCTCTTCGTTACCCGAAAGCTGGCGCCAAAGTTTTGCACGACTCCGCCGACCAAAAACGAGGGATCGAGTCCGCCCCGGTCCAGCACCCACGCCGCGAGACTGGTCGTCGTGGTTTTACCGTGCGTGCCGGTAACCACCAGCGAGCGACGGCCGCGAATGAATTCTTCTTTGAGCACTTCCGGAAGCGAACGATAAGAAAGTTTGCGATCGAGGGCGCTTTCCATTTCTGGATTACCTCGAGGAATCGCGTTGCCGACGATCACGCAATCCGGCGCCGCATTCAGATGCTCCGCCCGGTAGCCCGGCATCACTGAAATACCAAGTGAGGCCAGCATCGTCGACATCGGCGGATAGACATGCTCGTCCGACCCGGTGACGTGATGCCCGCGCGCTTGCAGCATCCCAGCCAGCGAAGCCATCGCGGTGCCACAGATTCCGATCAGGTGATAGTGCATGTTCGGTTGTTGGTTGTTGCGGAGTCGGATCTGCTGAAATGATAGACGCTATTGGCAAGCTTCCGCACAGAGTTTTAGCAGAGTCTCTGCTTGCCTTCGCGCAAATTCGCGTTCGGTCGCGAGTGCTGCTGTCTCCAGGCCTTTGTTTGGTCCGGGCTCCAACTTATCCCAATGCTCGGCGAGCAGACTCGCGAGCACTTCAGGCTTATCGCAGGGGAAAAAGCCGAGGGCGCTCGAAGCTTGCTCGCGGTGTACAGCGATGTCCGAACATATTAGCGGACGCCCCAGCGCCTTGGCGTCCTGCACAATCGTGCTCCAGCCTTCAAAGCGCGAGGGCTGAATTACTAACGCCGTGGTTCTCATCAAGTTCACCAGATCAGCGTACGACACCTGGCCCAGAATTGTGATCTGACCATTCAGTCCGGCGGACGCAATTGCCTGCAGCAACGATGAAAGATTGCTGTTTGAAGGATCTCGGTGGTCGACCGGGAGTCCGGTCATGACTATCGGAACAGCAGTTCCGCGGTCGCGCAATTGCGCGGCGGCGCTAACTACCGCCTGGTGATTTTTGTGCGCCCAGAATTGATTGGCGACCAGGGCGAACTTCTCAGGGAGATTGAATTTGGTTCTGCTTGATTCAGGATTTTCCGATTGAGCTTCAAGAGCGAGAAGCGACGGAAAAGACAGGACGCGCGCTTTCTGGCCACCTTGCGGCGCGAAGGAAACGAAATCCTTTCGCGCGGCATTGCTGGACAAAATAATCAGGGCCGCACGCTCGGCTAACCGTTGAATGGTGGCGTTTCGTTTTTGTCGTTCCGGCTCACTAAAGAATTCGGGCAGGTAAACGTGCTGCAGGTCCGGAACCCAACCGATTAGTTTTGGCGACACGTCCCACGGAGGCACATCCAGAAGCGGCAACAAGACGTCGATTCCATTCTTCCGGGCGACCGAAAACGCATCTGAATCATCCGCAAGGCGCAGCAGATTGCGCAGCCGCGCCTCGCCCTTCAGCGCGCGCGCCTTCTCACCCATCCCCAGCGACCTGCGAATCTGTCGCTCGCCCGGCAGGTAATCAGCCGGTGCTAAGTGAATCCGTTCGGCGTTGATCGATTTGTCGCTGGCGTCGAGATCGCGCGACGAAAGGAAGTAAAGCTCGATGCCCGCCTGAGGACAGACTGAGTCGAGCGACTTGAGCACCATCCGCGAGTAAATACCGGCCGCCGTCCAGCCGGCCGAGGATTGATCCACGACACCGATTCGGCGCGGCAATGATTTATGCTCCATGCTGTAAAGCGTTCGAGTCTTGCTGCCACGCTGTCGCGCAGTCGTTCAATCCGCTAATCACAGGACGAGGTTTCCACCCAGGTAACATCGAGCGAAGCTTCGAAATCTCCCCGCGCCAATTGAGGGGATCGCCCGGCCGGAAAGTGCCACGGCAGCGCACGTCTTTTCCCGGCGCCACCAGGTCGCGAATTTGGCCGGCAAGATTCACTACCTTAGTCTCTTCTCCGCTGGCGACGTTGATGATGTCGAAATAACCGGATGGTGAATCACCAAACTTTTCCGCTAACTGAATTATCGCTTCGGCCACGTCATCGATGTAGAGAAAGTCCCGGGATTCAGATCCACTGCCTTCGAGCCAGGCAACTTCGCTCGGACCGCTGAGTTGCTTGAACAAATCCCAGATCAATAGCCGACGCTGGCCGGCGCCGAAGACTGAGAAGAGCCGGCAGACAATGATCCTAAGACCGAAGCATTCAGCCGATTCGCGCGCCAGCACTTCACACATCGCTTTGTGAAAACCATATGGGGAGATCGGTTGAATTTTAGTTTCTTCGTCTACCGGCAAAGCAGCGGGGTTCCCATACACGGCTGCGCTCGAAGGAATAAATACCAGCGGATTCTTGCCGGAGCGGCGCACGGCTTCGAGCATGTTGGCGCTCACCTCAACTGAGCCACGAAAGTCAGCCAGGGGATCGACGAGCGAGGCGCCAACTGAAGCCGTTCCGGCCGCGTGAAACAAAACGTCAGGGTCAAAGTTGCTGACGATCTCTGAAAGGCTTTCAGCAGTTGTGTCGTTCGGCTGGTAAAGACCGGGCCATTCGTTGCTCGGCTCTGGTGAACGGCCGGTTCCCATCACCGTGTGACCGGCCCGCGCGCCGTAGCGCCCCAGACTGCCGCCAATAAAACCAGTGCTCCCGGTGATCAGAACCTTCATGGTTTCTCAACAAGAAAACTATGGATGCGTCCCGGCGTTCGATCGCGCCGCGTGTGCCGTCGCAACTGGGCTTGCCGAAAAACATCGGACCAGCCCAACAGACGGCCCAGCCGAAAGTAACTATGGTTGGTAACCTGGCGCAAGGCGATCTGACGCTCCTGCTCTGTGCCCGGGAAAAAATTCAAGATCGATTCCAGCGGCCCCCAGGTTTCCTTGATCCGCAAGCCGGCTTTGGCAAAGCTCTTCAGATAACGATCGAGAGGGTAGGCATTCTCACCGCCATAGAGCTTATGCAGCGGATGCTCATTGCGAAATGCGATCAACTGCTGCTCGTCATCTGCGACATGCTCGCGCGTGCTAAGCAATCGGCCGCCGCGTCTCAGGACGCGCGCAAACTCCCGGACCATCGCGTCAAGATCGGACGCATGATGAAGAACCTGCCGGGCATGAATCGCGTCGAAGGACTCATCCTCGAAAGGAAGCTGCTCTCCAAACTCCTGCACGACGTTGATTGGTAAACCGGTCTGCTCGACAATTTCGCGAATCGCGCCGGCGCCAACCTCTGCACTCTCGTCAGGCTCAAGCGCCGTAACCACCCAGCCGCTCCTCGCCAGAGCAAAACTGGCAATGCCGTTTCCCGCACCGGGTTCAAGAATCCGGCGGTTCTCACCGGCGCCCAACAGCCGCAAAACCTCGGCGAACTCTTCGCTCTTCGCATAGCGTTCCGCCGCCTGAAGCACGGGCAGATCGAAATAATTGTCGCGGACCTCGGCTTCGTTGCCCGGTTGGTCGCGGTACCAACGAACGGCGTCTTCCCAGCTGAGCAAACTGATCGTCATTGACGTCTGGCTTTGATGAAATATCCCGCACCTTGATCTGGTTGGGTACGCCACGAAAGTTCTTCAATGCGCTGCCGCCAGGCGCGTCGGTGTCTGCTCCCGAAAAACGATCGGTATTGATCGACCAAAGTGCTGGGGCGCTTTTTTATTGAATATCCCGAGAACTCAAAATCCAACTGCGCGAGTGTCCTGGAAGCCTCTTCGGAGAAATATCCGTACACGTCTTCAATCTCGAAACGATGATCTGAAAGGCGGGCCGCCCACTCGTCCAGTCTTAGCGCGTGAAAAAAGGGTTGCCATTCGCGATAAGCCACCATGTCTTCGCGGCTCGTGGGCCACCATTCGAAGTACCGATGATTGAGAACATTGAAAGCAAAGAATCCGCCGGGCTTGGTTACCCGGGATATTTCGCTCAGAGCGGCGTCGAGATCCGGGATGTGTTCCAGCGCGCTGTTGTCGAATACGAGATCAAAATAATGATCTTCGTAGGGCAGCCGTTGGCCGGCATCACACCTGTCCACGGTTCCGTGCTTTCCCAGCAAGCGCGCCCGCGTGATGGCCCATTCGTTAAGATCGCACCCAGCCGTAAACGTCTGACCGGGCCAGGTAATTGCCGCAAATTTTCCGTCTCCGCAGCAATGGTCGAGCGTCTGGCCTTCAAGGCGCAGCGTGCTTGCGTACTCTATTTCGGGAACGCGGCAAAGCGCGATGCTGGGAGCCGTCGCATAATCGCTCCAGAGAGGCTTCCAAAATCTGCTGTCCGCAATTCGACTTGAGTTATTAGTCATTCGAAAAGAAATCCTAAACGATCTGATCTGATCCCTGCTTCATGGTTTTAGGACTTCAACTACTTTGGCGGGATTACCAGCCACTATGGTCCATGGATCCACATCCCTGGTGACGACCGCCGCGGAAGCGACAATGGCACCGCGGCCAATTCGGACACCCTTCAGTATCACTGACTTGAATCCAATCCATGCATCGTCCTCAATGACTATGGGCGCCGAAACCGTTTGGGTTGGCAAGTGATACCCCCGCCCTGACAAGATAGCCTCGCCGTCGCGTCGGCGCTCTTGCCAGTCAAGCGGATGGCTGTTGGTGTCATGGATGTCAACCAGGTGCGCGATCATTACGTGATCGCCAATCGAAATTGAGGCTTGTGACCAGATTCGCGTTCCTTCTCCCACATAGCACCAGGCGCCAAGGCGGATCTCGCCTCCGTTCCAGAAAGTCAATAGTTGGCCGCGGACGTGTGTGTTTGGGCCGACCACGATTGCTGCCGGATCACGGTGTATGTTGTCGATCGCAGCAGTTGGATGCAGGGTAGCGGACGGATCTACTGAAGCACAAAAGGTCGCGTGCGCGGCGGCCAACCTGCCTCGCTCGAGTCGTCCAGCAAGACGCGCCAAAAATACGTCAAGGCGCGAGGGTTTTCTGTTTAGCGACATCGTTGAGATACTTACCCACTCGATCCTGGACGCTGAGCCTCCTAGTGTCGCACCGGGGACGCGTATTGTTCAACTTTGCGCCAAGTCGGCCCGCAAGCGAAGTTATCAGCTGTTCCTGAGGAAACTTCTGCGCATGAGCCTTTTCAGTTTCCGGTCTAATCGTCCTACCAACCTTTCGTTTTACCCTCTTCCATTTCCAGCCGGTAGAAGTTTTCCAACTCTGCGCCGAAGCCGTGTAGCAATCGAATCAACCTTCTTAACGCTGTAATACGCTTCCGACAGCGCATCATCCAGCGCGTAGTTACGCGTCATGAACATGGGGTGCTCAAGGGGAAAACCCATTTCCGCTGCAGGCTGGTTAGCAAATGGGAGGCTGACATCCTGATGGTGCGTGGCATCATCGCCAAAACCAATGTTTGACACCAGATTGACGCGCGGCACTATCCGCCATCCGTTTTGAAGCCAGCAGGCCAGCAGCCACTGGTAATCCCAGGCGGTCTTAATTCTCTTGTCGTAAACCTGCTGCATGATATCTTTCCAAAAGGCAGCGTGCCTGGGATTGGGAAAAAGACCCTCGACGACTCCGGCCCTTAAGACTTGTTGCCACGATTCTATCTCCGGATCGAAATAGCGCCACGCTCTGCGCCAGGTGGCCCAGCCCCAGTTCCCGCCGAGAAGAGAGAAAGAATAGCTTTGCGTATCTTTCGGCCACTCCAGCAGAAGATTCGATCCTCCTACTGCCGCCACTCGCTCGTCGTCGCGGTACCTTTCCAGCAATTCTCGACAGAACCGGAAGAAGGTCGGATGTGGCAGGCAGTCGTCCTCAAGGATGATGGCTTCTTCAACCTGTTCAAAGACCCAGTTAATCCCGGTCACCGGCCGCATCTTGCAACCGAGATTGACGTCCGAGTAATTCTTCAAAACTTCGCAATCCCAATCGACGCGCTCAACAATGGCTCTCGTTGCCGCACAGTTTGCTTCGTCGCCGGCGTGGCCGGCTCGAGGACCATCGGCGATCAATAACAGTTTGTCCGGCTTAGCCCGCGCGACCTCGGCAAACACGCGCGCCGTGGTTTGCGGCCGATTGAAAAATATGAGTGCTACTGGGGTTTTCAAGAGCGAGAACCTTTTGTTTGTCCGGTGATTATTTTACCGCCTCGACATAGAGGCTCTCAAAGGCGCGCGCCTCGGTGTCGATTCCCTGCATCTTCGGAACCAATGATTGCCCGAACTCTTGTCCGACAATCCGCGAGAACCCCGCGCACTCGAGCGCCCGCGTTAAGGACTCCGCGTCGTAGACCCAAAGGTGCTGACCGTCCTCGCGCATCATCTGATTGACGCGGTCCATCGGGGTCCCGGCCGCTTCGCCAAAAGCCGGATCGCGCAAAAAATTCTGATCGCCGGCATACGAGCGCAGGTAACGCCCGGCATCAGGGGTGGAGAGACGCAGCACTCCGCCTTTTGCCAGTACGCGATGGCATTCAGCCAGCAAACGCGCGGCATCCTCTCTGGGCACGTGTTCGATCAGATGTTCGGAGAAAATCGCCGAGCAGCTGCCATTCTGAAAAGGAAGTCCGCGCCTTAAATCCCAAAGCACTTGAACTTCAGGGCCCCGAGCCTGGTCCACGTTGATCCAATCTTTCATTGGCCGGTATCCGCAGCCGAGATTCACGCACAGATCGTGCTGCGAGAGCTGAGCAAGAAAGTCCTGGGTCCGCCTGCGGGCGCGCCAATCGTGATACGGTCCGGAAATTTTGTTCGCTCGCTCCCGGCCGATGATTCTCGCCATCGAACGCTTCAACCTATTAAACAGCATGTTGTCGGCTATTGACTCAACCCTGCAGGGGCCCAGTGTCCTGGCCTAAGTATTGTGTGGCATCGGAGATCACGCGCGAAATACCATCTGAAAGCGACACGCGGGGACGCCAGTCCGGGAGCGAGTCCTGCGGATCGACCAGACACTCCGAACCCTTCGCGTCTCCGAATTCAGTTTCGACCTTCAACTGGCGCGCGATCTCTTCGCCGACAGAGCGAATCGTCACCCATTCCGGCGCGGCGATCTCCGCTGACTGCTGCGGGCCATCGAAAAGCTGCATCAGAGCGGCGATGCAATCCGACTTGTAAAGAAAGCGCCGCTGTTCCAGGCCGTCGGTCATGCAGCGCACGCGACCTTTGAGACCAGAGAGCACCAGGTCGGTAATCACGTGACTCTTGATCGTGGGCCGCTCCCAGCCGTAGACATTCCACAGACGCGCGACCTTGCCACCGAGATTCAAGGTCCAGTGCCAGGCCATCAACTTGGTTGTGCCGTACGCATTAGGCAGTCCGGCGAGTTGTGACGTGGCGAATAGAAACGGCTTCCCGGTGCGCGCCAGCGCATCGAACACGCGCAGGGAAATCTCGCAGTTATTCTTATACTGTTCGTGCTGCTGATTCCTGGCTTCCAGATACTTCGCGCCTCCAGTGTCCCACGCCAGGAACCACACGCGGTCGCACTTTTCGAACGGCGCAATGTCAAACGGTTTTCGCAGATCGACTCCGGATTGCAAATCCAGCGAGGTCACCGTGCGACCCTTCGCTCTCAGGGCCGCGCCGAGTGCCAATCCAATCAACCCATCGCCGCCGAGCACTAGCTCATTCAATTTGTGAGACAGAAAGAAAAGCCTCCTTCTCGTGACCGGCTTCAGTCGGTAGTTTCGCCCAAAGCCAGTGTAATCAAAAGCACGCTGAAGCGCGCTTCAGGTCGAAACATCACCCGCACACCCGGCCGTCAAACGGCGGGTCCAGGAACCCTGCGGGGTAAGGCCGATGAATCGGCCTAAACCGGCCTTCTCATCTGATATATCTCTGTGCCTTTGGGGCTAACCCGCCGCTTCGCGCGATTATTTTTCCAGTCGCCAGACACGATCGGCAAGCTGGACTTCCCGATAGTCTCCCATTCCCCACGTCGCCGGATTCTGATAGGGAACTCCTTCGACTGTAGCCATCTCGCCCTGATGCAGCGTGAAGTTCTCAGTGCATGACGTCGGATGCATCAGGTGCAGCACAGACCCGGCGAAGTTGATCTTCGCGCCGCGCGCGAGCATCTGCGCCGCGCCACGGACATCGCAACCGATCCGGTGACGCACCAGCGCTTCGTCATACCCGCGGGTTCGGTGCCAGAGTTCGCGGCCGGCGAGCATGAACTCGCCGGTGCCCAACTGTTGATATGGAATGAAGCGACCGTAACGAAGACTCCCTAATAGATCGATGTGTTGTTGCACGTCTTCGCGCCACGCAATGTCTACGCGCTCTGCCGTCCACGCGATATCCGGTTTCAGCTCGGCATCGAGAATTCGGTTGACTGTATCGAGGCCGATCGCCGCATCGGCATTGGTTGTCATTATCCATGGTGACTGCGCGCGGCGAATCCCGACATTCTTGGCGTGATACTCGAGCAGCGGCACGTGGGGATTCTCGCAGATTTCAGCGTGGATCTGCGGCGGCACGACGTAAGCGCGCACACAATCGAACCGTTTTGTCAGTTCCAGTGCAAGCAACGCACGATCAGGTGGTGGGTTCCATTCGACGAACACGACTTCGGAAATCAAATAGCGAATGTTCCATTCCAGCGTAGCCGCCAGCCGCGTGGCGAAATCCGACATGTAATCGTCGTTTCTGCCGACGACGACCGCGGCAATTTGGGGACGCTGTCCGTTGCGACGTGTTGCCAGCCGCGCATACCCCCCGGCCCCACGCAGGACGAACCCGGTCCGCTTGCGAAGTTCACCGAAACGATAACTGAGGCCGCGGATGCCACGAATATTCCTGAGATCAGTGAGCTGCATGCATGAATTTAAGGCGCGCCCCGAAAGTGTCAGTGCTCTTCGGCGACTCCGGCGGCGGCCACGACTTCCTTTGCAGATTGCGCCGGCAGAGCGTGCGCCAGTCGTGCTTGTACTTCCTCGGGTCTCTCCATCACTAACTTAATCATCCGGCAAATCTCGAGTATCGCATTCTCGTCAACCGCAGTTCCATTTGGCAACAGCAGAACGCGCGCTGCCAATTCCTCGGTGACCGGCAACGTCAAACCGGCCCTGGGGTCCAGCGTCCGATAAGGCTCCATCCGATGACACCCGGGGTGAAAATAGCGACGGGCAATAACGTTCTCAGCCCAGAGAACGTTCATCAACTCATCCCGGCCAATTCCAGTCTCGGCCGCATTGATTTCCAGCACGATGTATTGATAGTTGTTTCGCTCGGCCTGGTTGTATTCAATCAACCGCAGGCCGGGTATGCCGGCCAGCTCCGCGCCGTAAAGTTGATAATTGCGTCGATTTGCGGAAATAAAATCGTCCATGCTTTCCAGCGAGGTCAAACCCATCGCGGCCGAAATCTCGCTCATCTTGCCATTCGTCCCCAGGTAAACCACCTCGTCGTATCCCGCAAATCCGAAATTTCTCATTAACCGAATTTTCTCGGCCAGGGCATCATCATTCGTGGTAATGGCGCCGCCTTCAAAGGTGTTGAAAAACTTGGTGGCGTGAAAGCTGAAAACTTCTGCATCGCCGCACCCACCCAAAAGGCGACCCGAGTGCGAGCAGGCAAAGGCGTGGGCGGCGTCAAACAACAACACCAGGCGATGACGCCGGGCAATCTCCGTGAGCGACTCGACATTGCAGGGCCGGCCCCAAAGGTGCACGGCGAGAATGCCAGTGGTCTTCGGGGTTATCAGCTGCTCCAGGTGCGCGGGGTCCAGATTGTGCGTAAGCGGATCGACATCGCAAAAAACTGGCCTGATTCCCTGCCACTGGAGCGCATGCGCGGTAGCGATAAAGGTGAAGGACGGAACGATCACTTCCCCCGAGAGTCCCGCCGCCTTGATCGCGATCTCCAGGCCAATCGTGGCGTTGCACATCGCGATGCAATGCTGCACGCCTAGAAAGTCAGCAACTCGTTGCTCGAACTCTTTCACGAGCGGGCCTGAATTAGTTAACCAGCGGCTATCGAGAAGTGTCTTGATTCTTTCGAGCAATCGGTCCTGATCGCCAACATTCGGGCGGCCCACATAAATCTTTTCCGCGAAGGCGGGCGCGCCACCAAAGATTGCCAGATCACTTAAGTTAGTCTTCATGACGTCTTGTGGATGCCGATCGAGGAGGTGCCAGCTCTTCAAACCAGATCGTAGTTGCTTAGTCGTTTAATAGTGCCTTCTTTGCCGCAATTCATCAATACATCAACAATTGAAAGACCGGGGTAATACTCCCTGGTTGTCTGTTGGTACGGCTCGTCCCGGGACTTTAAGAAATGGAGGTCGATTCCATTCGCCTGAAAATCACTTTTGTAGTATAGCGTCTGTCCGCCGATAGCGTTCACGAATTCCGATGCTCCCAGCATCTGGCAAACCGCGATCAGCCGCACACAGCCCTTGCTGGGTTGTTGCAGTTTGACCGCAGGAAAAGTCTCGCTCAGACTGTCCCGTTGCAGGCCGCTTTCGAGTTCATCGTAGACTGGATTTGTAATCAGCCTGGTTTTGATCTCCAGATGTTTGCCAACGTCAACGATGGACCTGGTAGAGAGAGCTGACAGCGAATCGGTTTCGAATTCAATGACGGCCTCGATCAGGGCATAGGTCTCCTCGAAGAACGGGCATCTCTTGTAGTTCATGACCAGGGTGCCGAGCAGTTTTCGGCGCCAGTCGCGATGGGCCGAGAGCTTGATATCCCGAATCTTCTTAAATGAGCTGCCGTGCTCGGTGGGGACGGTAAAGTAGGCCGGAGCTCCGCCGACCACCAGCAGACGATTTCTGTTTACCCAGCCACTTTTTATATAGTTAAAGCTGTCGTAGATAACAAATTGGTCAACAGCATCGATCAACTGGTAAAAGCCCAGATAAGGAAAGAAGTAGGGCTGGTTAATTGCGAGTTTCATCCGGCAGCGATTGGGATCAGGCTTGACTCTTGAATGTAACAAATCCCGCGAATTTCGCAAGTAGGCGCCTAAATGCTGCTTTCCCGCAAAACTTGACGACGCAGGAGTAAACAAAACGAGTGATGAAATTTGTCATTGTGGCCTCGACCAGCGGGTCGGTGATGAATCAACTCTTGCACAACCCATTTTTCAAGAGTCGGATTCATGCGGTTGTCTCTGATCGCGAATGTCCGGCGATTACCAAGGCTGATGTGCATGGGGTTAGCACAGTGATTTTCGCGGACAGTGATAAAGAGAAGTTTTCGGAGAGTGTGCTCAAATACCTGAAGTCCCAGGGGGCAGACTATGTCATTTCTTTTTACAGCAAGCTCTTTGTTGGCGAGTTGTTGCTTGAATATCGCGACCGGATAGTTAATCTCCACCCGTCGCTGCTGCCTTCGTTCAAAGGACTACATGGCTTTGACGATGCTATCGCCTACGGCGTTCAATATGTTGGCAGCACGATTCACTTTATCGATGAAAACATGGATCAAGGCAAGATTATTCAACAGACCGTCTGCCGGGTCGACAAAAGCCGCCCCGTCGCCTGGACGCGCCATCGCATCTTCGAGCAGCAGTGCCGGTCGCTCTTGCAAGTGGTAAAGTGGCTGGAAGAAGATCGGATAATGGTAGACGAAAACCGGGTCACGGTCAGGAACTCGACTTTCCGGGATGCCGAGTTTTCGCCCAACCTTGATTTCGCTGAAGCCATCGAGTTGGAGATACCAAAGCC
>DATGVD010000672.1:0-9477 GCA_035300785.1 Pyrinomonadaceae bacterium
CGTCGTTTTGGGTGGCCGGAATTTGCGGGTCGATGGACTCCGGCTCTGAGCCGGAAACGTAACGCAGGACATTTTCGCGCGGCGGGTTGGTCGCGCCGAAGAAAGTATTGTTAGCCGAGGCTGAGCACCCCGCGCAAATGAGAGCCAGCGAAAGCAGGCCCGCGAAGATCGCCAAACGTTTTGCCGAAGCTGCCATGGTTTACATTCTACGAAGCGCGCCCAGTTTGTGAAAGAGGCTTTCTGTCTGTTGCCGCGTGCAGTCAAAACCTTCGGACGTATCAATCAGAAAGTCGGCGTATGTCTTCTTTTCTTCCTGCGCCATTTGCGCGCCAATGCGTTGCTCGGCCGCTGCGCGTGACAACCCATCGCGCGCCATCAAACGTGCCAACTGCACCTCGGGCCGGCAATGCACAACCACCAGCTTGTCAAAGCGCCGGTAACCACCCGATTCGATCATCAATGCGGCATCAACGACGGCGATGCCTTGCGGGTCTTCCTTCTCCCACTGGCGCATCTGCTCGTCCTGAGCCGCGATGATGAACGGATGCAGAATCGAATTTAGTTTCAGCCGCTTGGTTTCATCTGCGAAAACGATCGCCCCAAGCCTTGCGCGATCGAGCGTCCCGTCTGAGTTCACAATGTCCTCACCAAAAGCAGCTATCACGGCTTTCATTCCCGGGTTACCCCGCGCGACCACTTCGCGTGCCGTCGCGTCGGCGTCCAAAACGTGACCGCCAAGCTCAGCCAGCACGCCGAGGACGAACGACTTGCCGACCGCAATCGATCCGGTGAGTCCAACCTTCAGCATAGTTCAGAGTTCAAGCTTTAGCTTGCGAGACGGCAACCTGAAGGTTGAACTCTAAACACCTCGCCGCCACTTCGCTGCCTGCAAAGTATTCCGCATCAGCATCGCCACGGTCAGCAAACCGACGCCGCCCGGCACAGGTGTTCGTTTCCCCGCCACCAAATCAGCTTCCGCCGGATGAACGTCGCCCACCAGCGTGTAGCCGCGCCGCGCGATCGCCTCGATGCGTTTCTCGGCTTCGTCACCAAACAACGCGCGCGCCTCTGCGGCGTCTGTGATTTTGTTTATGCCGACATCGATTACGGTCGCGCCCGGTTTGATGAAATCCCGGCGAACAAAGCCGGCGCGTCCAACTGCCGCAATGAGTATGTCAGCTTGCCGGGTGACGGACGGCAAGTCGCGCGTACGCGAATGACAAATCGTGACCGTGGCATGACGCTGCAACAAGAGACTCGCGACCGGGCGTCCAACAATCTGGCTGCGGCCCACGACGCAGGCATTAGCTCCTGCTATTTCGATTTTGTTTCGCTCAAGCAATTCAATGATTCCCGCGGGAGTGCAGGGCACAAAGCGCGGCCGCCCCATCGCCAGCAGACCAACGTTCGTCGGATGAAAGCCGTCGACATCCCTGGCCGGATCGACGGCTTCGATAATCGACGCTTCCTCGATGTGTTTTGGCAGCGGCAATTGCACCAAAATCCCATCAACGTCTTTGTTTTCATTCAGCTTGCGGACCACCGTCAGCAGGTTTTCTGTAGTTGTCGAGTCCGGCAGGGCAAGCTGCTCCGAATTAATTCCAACTTCGGCGCAAGCTCGAACTTTGTTTCGGACATAGACCGCCGAGGCATCATCATCCCCAACCAATACGGCGAACAGGCGCGGCTTGAAACCCAGCTCGTCTCTCAATCTCTGTACTTCCTGAGCGACTTCGTGTTTGATTTGCCCGGCGATCGAGCGACCGTCGAGAATTTCTGCGCGCCTTGCCTCTCTCGCATCCATCGGCGATCATCCTAACACACAAATGGGCCATCATAATGCGTTACGAGAGCGGCGTTTAGAGTCCCGACTTCAGTCGGGTCTTGCACGCGAAGAAGGCCCACATTAAGTTGGTACTCCGAAACACCCGTTGCGCAGCTTGAGCTACGCGAACCAAGCCGTTAATCTGGTTGCGCACTTTTTAAGCTGAGATCTCGTCATCATTATTCCGAAACATGAGAAGAACAACACCGCGAATTGTAATTACTCTTTTCTTTGCGCTCTCCTTAATCATTCTTGGTTCGGGCTGCAAACCGCGTCGCTCTGCGAACGAAAAGCGCTACGACTTGAAAGGCAAAGTCGTTGCGGTTAACAAATCCGAGCGCACCGCCACCATCGCGCACGAAGACATCAAAGGGTACATGCCGGCGATGACGATGCCGTTCAAGATCAAGAACGACGCTGATCTGGAAATGTTAAAGCCCGGGGATCAGGTAACCGGCGCGCTCGTGGTAGATGATGTTGAGTCGTGGGTCGAGATTACCGCGATTGTCGAAGGGCCGGTCACGGATTTACAAAACGTCGACGTACCCGGCGAACCAAGGCCCGGTACTGACGTCCCCGACTTTGGTCTCGTGAATCAGGATGGCAAGCGAATTCATCTCGCGCAGTATCGCGGCCAGGCGCTGGCGCTCACTTTCATCTACACGCGCTGTCCCATGCCCGACCAGTGCACGCTGATGAGCAACAACTTTGCCGCGATCGATCAGGAGCTGCAAAAGCAGCCGGATATTTACGCAAAGACGCATCTGCTGACCATCAGCTTCGATCCCGAGTACGACTCGCCGAAAGTCCTGCGCAGTTATGGCGCGTCGCACACCGGCCGATACACAGACGAGACTTTTCAGCACTGGGAGTTCGCCGGCGGTAGCGCCGACGAAGTGAAGGGCATCGCGCAATACTTTGGCCTGCGCTACTTTCACGACACCGAATCCGGACAGGATCAGGTAATCCATTCACTGCGCACGGCAGTGATTGGCCCTGACGGAAAGCTTTTCAAACTCTACCGCGGCAATGAATGGAAGCCGGCGGAGATTGTGGGCGACTTGCAGTCGCTGGCTAAGAAGTAGAAACCTCGCTCGCTCGACCAGATGAAACTATTAATTCTCACGCATAGCGAAGTCGAACAACTTCTTCCGATGTCCGAGTGCATCGCGGCCATGGAAGAGGCGCTCACCGCGCTCGCTCGCGGCGAAGCCGATCAGCCGCTGCGGACGATATTCAAACCGGACCGGGTCAAAGGCGTGATGGCGATGATGCCAGCATTTCGCGCGGGTGATTCACCGATGTTCGGGCTCAAAGCGATATGTGTCTTTCCCGGCAACGCAAGTATCGGCATGGACGCGCACCAGGGCGGGGTGATGCTGTTCGACGGGAGAACGGGCGTGCCACTTGCTCTGGTGAACGCCTCGGCCATCACCGCGATTCGCACGGCGGCCGTGAGCGCGCTGGCGACGCGTTTGCTCGCGCGCGAAGACGCTGTCGACCTGGCGATCGTCGGCGCCGGGGTGCAGGCGCGCACGCACCTGAGCGCGATGGCCTGTGTTCGTCCAATCAAACGCGCGCGCATAGCCGGTGGACGCTTTGCCAGCGCGCAGAGGTTTGCGAAAGAAATGCAGCCTCAGTTCCCCTTCCCCGTCGAACCGGTTGAGACCGCGGAAGCCGCGGTGCACGGCGCAGACTTGATCGTGACCGCAACCACGGCGCGTGAACCCGTGGTGCAGCGCGAATGGATTTCGCCGGGCGCGCACATCAATGCCATCGGCACCTTTTCGCCGAGCGCGCGCGAGATCGACACCGCGACCATGGCCGCCGCCACCTTGTTCTGTGACGCGCGGGAATCTGTCTTGAATGAAGCCGGGGATTACTTACTGGCCGCCAGGGAAGGCGCGATCGGTCCGGATCATATCCGCGCCGAGCTCGGTGAGGTATTGATCAAAGCTTATCCCGGACGCACTTCGTTTGACGAAATTACGATCTTCAAGTCGCTGGGCATAGCGATCGAAGACCTCGCTGCCGCCGCTTGCGTTTACCGGAAGGCCGAACAGGAAACTGCCGGGACCTGGGTTGAGTTCTGATCAGAATCTCGACTCGGGGCATTAGCCCGGATCGCGCAGGTCGAGTCAAACATCACCGTGTGATATGGAGTCGGTACCACCCCCGTTAGGGGGTGGGTCAGACACTCAACGCGAAGGTTGACCGATGGTCCCACCCGCTGACGCAGGTGGTACTGACTTCATCACGCAGATCGAGAGTCAAAAACCTCTGCACATCGACACCTTCTGAGAGTCGGCGCGTGGTTTAGAAACCAACTTCGAAACGTCAAAGGTCCAGCCCTTCAGTTGCCAGAATGATCCATCCGCATATTCGACGCGATCGATCACGACCGTCTCCTGGAATTGATCGCCGGATCCTTTGGCCAGGCTCTTCACGCTGATTACGTCGCTCGGGCCGCCCAGGCTGAACATCTCCAGGTCTTTAGCCTGCTCGGGCTTTATCTTGACGTTGCAGAGGAACCGACGGCGAGTCAGATTCGCCGGATTCGCCGTCTCTTTGAATTGATATTCCCAGAAAACTCTCGCAATAGGCTTTGCGCCCACGCTCTTAAATTTGACCACATAGACAAACCCATCGGCCGGTGGCGCCTCACGCGATTCCTGCACAATCCTGTCCAGCTCAGCACCGCGCGCGTCGAGAGTGTCGGCATGCGGATCTCGATCTCCCGCTGAAGCGTTTATTCGTTTTTGTCGTTCAAAGTTTCGGTCCGCGGCGATCGGGGCCGGCTGTGGCGTGACGGGTGCAGCAACCGCATTGTCGACCGGCTGACGATCCTTAAACCACTTAAAACCAACGACGACGACCGGAGAACTACCGTCCTGGGGAGCGGGATTCTGGGTTGAATCACCGAAGATTAACAGGAGCGGCAGGAGTAAAAGAGTTTTCATAGTCTGTCTCTCTCACCATCGACATCGCCGCAAGCGCGGGGCGCCTCAGTCCGAAGCGACAGTATACGACATCATTGGCCCGTTTCAATCCAGTATGGTCTGCGTGGTGTCTTATTTCCCCATTTTTAGAGATCGGTTTGCGATGGAAGACGATCCACGAAGCCACACGAAGCGACTTTGTTGATGGGACTTGGTGTGGTTTCGTGGATCGTTCTCATTTAATCCGCCCGACCACACGAAACACGAAACGAAACTCAGGCACTTACCTGGCGCTGCTGTGGGAATGCTCGTGATCGTTTACAATAGCGCTTCAAGTTACCGTGGACGAGGGAATAAGAATGAACAATGAAACCGTGCGAGAGCTGCTGGAACAATTACACGGCGAGCTGAACCAAACTGAAACTGTCGATGAGCACCAACGCGAACTCTTAAGAACTCTGGAAAACGATATTCAGGAGTTGCTCGGCCGGGAACAGAACCAGCCCCATCACTACCGCGGCCTGGGAGAGCGGCTCAGCGAAGCTGTGGCCCAGCTCGAAGCTTCTCACCCGCAGGTCACTCTGCTCATGCGCCGGGCGATCGACTCGCTGGCTTATCTGGGAGTCTGAGTCCGTTGACTGTTTTCCGTCCGTTCACTGTTTTCCGAATTCCGTAAGGCGCGTCTTCTATTTGCGTGCTCGCGAACAACTCCAGCCAAAGAGCAACCCCACAAGTAAAACAGATATGTTAAAGTCATCCATTATGAAATTAAATCGTCGTGGTTTCCTGCTGGCGTCGTCTTCGGCGTTGGTGTTAACGAGAACCGGAATTTCGGCGGCGGAATATGTTCAACCCGAGATCTCGGTGCCGCCTGAGATCTCGGGAAGGATCGAAGGGAGAGAGGTCGCCGTCTACACCACCTCGGAGAACACTAATCACCGCCTGGCTGGTACTGACACCCTGGCGTTCAAACATCTGGGCCAGCCCCTCGAAACTCAGATATGCGTGTTTGTCGATCCCGCCAGGAGATTTCAAACGATCCTGGGCATCGGCGGCGCACTTACCGATGCCGCCGCCGAGACGTTTGCAAAATTGCCCAAGGCTAAACAGCGCGAAATTCTAAATGCCTACTTTGATGTCAAGAGCGGCATTGGCTACACACTGGCGAGAACCAACATTCACAGTTGCGATTTCTCGAGTGACAGTTACACCTATGTAAATGAAGGCGACAAGCAATTGCAGTCCTTTAACGTCAGTCACGACAAGAAATTTCGGATTCCCTTTATCAAACAAGCGCTGGCCGCAGCCGGAGGGAGACTCAAAATCTTTGGCAGCCCCTGGAGTCCACCGGCCTTCATGAAGAACAACAACAATATGCTTCATGGGGGAAAATTGAAGCGAGAGTTTTATCAATCCTGGGCTAATTATTACACGAAGTTTATTAAGGCCTATCAACAGGAAGGCATCCCCATCTGGGGCATTACGATTCAAAACGAACCCATGGCCACGCAAAACTGGGAGTCGTGTATTTACTCAGCAGAAGAAGAGAGAGATTTTTTGAAGAACTACCTCGGCCCAACCATGAATAGAGAGGGGCTCGGCGATAAGAAGATAATTGCCTGGGATCACAACCGTGACCTCATCTACCAGCGAGCCAACACCATCTTAAATGACCCCCAGGCCGCGCGCTATGTTTGGGGCATTGGTTTTCACTGGTACGAGCCATGGAGCGGTGGCGAGCCGATGTTCGATAACGTTAAGCTCGTGCATGAATCGTTCCCGGGTAAGAATCTGATCTTCACCGAAGGCTGTTCCGATTCCTTCAATGCTCAAAAGCTTAACGACTGGCGCTTAGGCGAACAGTATGGCCGTTCAATGATCAATGACTTCAACAACGGCGCAGTCGGCTGGACAGATTGGAACATCTTGCTTGATGAAACGGGCGGGCCAAATCATGTAAAGAATTTCTGCTTCGCCCCAGTGCACGCCGATACGAAAACGGGTGAGCTTATTTACACAAACTCGTACTTCTACATTGGACACTTTTCAAAATTCGTCCGCCCCGGCGCCAAGCGGATCGCCTGTTCATCCAGCAGGAGCCAACTGCTTTCCGCTGCCTTTGTCAATCCTGATGGAAAAACGTCCGTAGTGGTGATGAACAAGAGCGACAAGGAGATCACCTATTACCTTTGGCTGGACGGCCAGGCTGTCGAAGTCAGTAGCTTGCCGCATTCTATCCAGACGCTGGTGTTCTGATTGTTTTTGTCGAGCACGAGGGGTTGGCGAGTTGTCAGCGGGCGACCGGACTTGCTCTTCGTTTTAGTCGCGCAACTGCTTTTTGATTATGCTTCCGAAGTCCTTCGCGACGCCTTCGTGCCGGTAGACGACGCGCCCGTCAGCTCCAATGATGTAAACGGCCGGCAGTGTGCCGACTCCATACCGATCGGTAATGTCTTCGCCTTTTAGCAGCAACCCGTAGGTGTAATGCTTCTCCTTCATAAAAGCCACGGGATCCTTCTGCTCCCAGGAGCTCACCCCGAAAACCGCGACCCCTCTGTCCTTGTACTTTTCGTGCAGCTTTTGCATTTGCGGCATTACTTCAGTGCATGGACCGCACCAGGTGGCCCAGAAGTCCAGGACTACGACTTTGCCGCGATATTGAGCGAGCGACTGCAATTTGCCGTCCGCGCCACTCAATTCCCAATCGGGTGCGGTTGCGCCAACCGCGAGTAGTTTTGTCTTCTCTTTAGAGCTTTCTGATTTCTGAGCACCCACACTTAGAGCAAAGTCACAGCACGCCAGGATGACCAGCGCGATGCCGAGTCTCAACCTGTATTGTCTGCCATTCATTTCTTGAGATTTCTGCCCCGGAATCACTGCGAACGGGACACTAGAATCGATGCGAGTAACCAAGCGTGATGAAATAGTCGGCGAACGCGGCATCGCCCGCGCCACCCACCAGAATATCCGAGACGCTTCTTTTTCGATTTCGTCGCACTGCTACAGGCACCGCCAGCGACCACGTATCTCTGCCTCGAAAGTATTGCACCCCAGACTCGACAGACATTGCATAACCCGGCCGCCGGAAGCCATTGCTTTTGCCGATCAAATCGCGGACCGGGACGCCTTCAATGCGCCAACCGATGGTGAAGGCAAAGCGGCGAGTGTAAGGGACCGGCCGAGCTATGCCGACACGAGCCAGGTACTGATCCGACACCGACATGATCGCTTCAGATGGACGGGATCGTCCCGTCAGGACTCCGTTCGTGTCGCGCGGGTTGAGCAGGTACGATCCGGATGCATAGATCGTCGTCTTCTTGATCCGCTTGTACGCTTGCACGTCCAGAGGAATGCCCCAGCCGCCATCACCCAATTGGATAGACTGATCAACGACGGACGTTACCCTCGTGCCATTGGCCAGCGTCGTTACATCCGTTAGGCCAGGCTTTCCCGTCGGCATTTTCAAACCAACTCCGAAAGAAATATTTTGCCCGGACTCGCTCGGCGGCTTGAGCAGCCAGAACCGGCCAATCACGCTGATGTCGCCGATCCCCGAGCTATGAAAGACTTGGGTAGAAGTACCGCGCTGCCTGGTCGCATGCTGCACGGGCGCGGCCACCGTCAGATTGAAGCGCCTGCTGACAGCGTAGGTTAACGCGACGTCAAACAGATAAATGTTATTGACAACCTCAGTCCCATCAATGGCCCGTTGGGTCTGCTCCTCAGTCCCGACGAAGTGGCGATGGGAACGTTGCTTACGCAAACCGAACGAGATTTGCCATCGCCCGCTATCGAGAAAACCCGAATCGTGCGAACCGGAGCCGTCACTGCCTGAGCATTGCACGCCAATCACGGGCGCGCT
Source organism: Pyrinomonadaceae bacterium (assembly GCA_035300785.1). GTDB lineage: Bacteria > Acidobacteriota > Blastocatellia > Pyrinomonadales > Pyrinomonadaceae > UBA11740. Next base: position 8,627 of record DATGVD010000672.1, read on the forward strand.
CTGACGTGCGGCAATTCAACCCTGGGCCCAGGCGCGCGGGCCGGCCCAAAAGAAGCCGATCAGAACCAGCAAGGACGAGACCAGAACCTGTCTGTAAGAACGATTGAGTGGCTCGAACATGGCACCTGCTTTCGAGTTCCTTCGAACTCATTACGGACTGAGTTGACTAGAGCCTGAACCAGAACGAATCGAATGAAAAGCAGACGGGCTACCAGGCCAATGTTGCTTATCTAGTAAATTGAAAGCCCGGTCCCGGGTTCGCAAAATAAATCAGTGGTTGCTTAGCGTGCAACAAAGTTAGGAAGGATTACAGCCCACCGACCAAACGAACCCGGGACCGGGAAACTGGTGATTACGGAAGGGAAAGTAGCACGGGCTCTTTCGTTCTGTCATGAACATGTGGATGGGTTTTCATCTACAACTTTAGTTGGAGATGATCTCAGACGGGACCAGCGGTCGCAGTGAATCTATCGCAAATGGACGAGGCCGCGCTGCAAAGCAGTGGTAGCAGCCTGTGTCCGATCGTTTACTCCGAGCTTGCTGAGAATACTATTGATGTGGCTCTTGACGGTTGCTTCACTGATATTCAGTCGGTGAGCGATTGCTTTATTGCTGTGGCCGGCTACGATCTGTTCAAGCACTTCGATCTCTCGCCCAGTGAGATCAGAGCTAGCCATTCTCTCTGCCATCCTCTCCGCGACCTGAGCGGGAATCCGGCGGGACCCTGCATGCACTTTCCGAATTGCATCTTCCAACTCTTCAAAGAACATGTCTTTCAGCAAATAACCCTGGGCTCCGGCCTGCAATGAACGATAGATATCCTCGTCGCCATCGTAGGTAGTAAGTATGAT
>DATGVD010000673.1:0-3584 GCA_035300785.1 Pyrinomonadaceae bacterium
CGCTCGCTCAAAATCTCAAAGCCAATAGATTCGAACAGCGCGCGCCATTCGGATTCGCGGCGAAAGGTGCAAGCGCCCGTGCGTCCGCGCCACAGTTCATTGTGAATCCAGCACACCCCTCGATCCCACCAACTTCCGGGGATGTCTTCGTAAATGACGGCGAGGCCACCATCGCGCAGCACCCGCCGTATTTCGTTCAGTACGACGCGAACGTCGTGGGCGTGATGCAGAACATAGCAGAGCAGCACGGCGTCCAATGAATCATCCATCAACGGAAACTGCGCGCCGTCGTAACGACGATAATCAATCGCCGCCGCGGCACTATTTCCCAAATCAATTCCCACGATGCTCGTGCCGAGCAATGCGCTAAGATGATGCGCGATAAAGCCGTTGCCACAGCCGACATCCAGAACTTCAGAGCCGCGTGGAATCACGCGCGCGATCTCCTTTGCCATGTCATAAGCGCGACCGACTTTTCGCCGCCGCCGTTCGCGCGCCCAGCGGCGTTTGATTCCGTGGACCAGCGCCTCAATTAATTCTCTGCGCCACCTCGGCGCTCTCTGCATCTCTGCGGTGAATCCTGTGGCGTCGGAATGCTCACCGCTGAGGCGCAGAGGACGCAGAGGTTGCGCAGAGAGGAATTGTGTTGTGATCGAACCTGATTGGGAGCGAGCAATCTTTTCCGCCATCAGTGTCGAAAGTCAGCAAGCGCAATGCCGAATCGAAGACCGCTCAACACAGCGTGAGATGAGGGAGGGAGATTGTTCTGGCGCGCGATTTTCACGACGATCGAATGCAAGAAAGTGCGGACAGGAGCAGCGGTCAGTAAGCAGCAGGCAGATGATGCTTTGGCTGATTTGCGATTCATTGGGTATGATGCGCTTCACCGGACTCCGTAGGAGAACATGAGGTCACGCGCGATGACTAAATTGCTAACCGTTCCACTGCTGCTGTGCGCTCTGGTGATCACCCTCGCGCAAACTAGATCGCAAACGACTTTGGAAAGCTCTGTCCCGCCCAATTACTGGCCGCTGGAAAAGAGCCAGCCGATCATCGACAAAACCCAGACGATCCGTCTGGCGCCGGATCTCTCTCAGTTAAGTGCTGACGAACGGAAGGCAGTCGCAAAGCTGCTCGAAGTAGGAAAGATCTTTCAGGGCATTTACGAAGACCAGCGGCATAAGCAAGCGCTTTCGGCTTATCGAAATCTAAATGCGCTGGTCCGCTCTTATATTTCACCGGCGCCGGCTGCGACCGAGAACCTGCTGACGCTCTATCGGCTGAATCAGGGACCAATCGCGACGACCCTCGAAAATAAGCGCGAACCATTTCTGCCCGTTGATCCCGTCGTCCCGGGCAAGAACATGTATCCATGGGGCGTGAAGAAAGAAGAGATCGATACATTCCTCGCGGCGCACCCCGAGAAGCGTGACGAAATCATGGGCTTGCGCTCGATGGTGAGAACGGCGAACTCTCTGAATGCTGATAAGGATTTGGCCAACCTTCGCAAATATCCGGTGCTGGACACTTTGCATCCCGGACTGAAAGCTGAGTTGGAAACGATCACGGGTGTTAGAGCACGTCCGCGTCCCGGGATGCGCACCCAGGGCTTCTACGCCGTTCCTTACTCGGTCGCGTATGCGGACGAACTGAAGAAAGCACACGCGTTGCTAAACGAAGCCGCCGACGCTTTGCAAAAAGATGACGAAGAATTCGCAAAGTATCTGCGCAATCGCGCGCGCGATCTCTTGTCGGATGATTACGAGTCGGGCGATGCGGCGTGGATCACCGGCCACTTCAAGAACCTCAACGCCCAGATTGGTTCGTACGAAACTTATGACGATGAACTCTACGGCGTAAAGACCTTCTTTGCCTTTAGTCTGCTGGCAACGCGCCAACAAGAGACCACCGCGCTGCGCCGGGCGATGAAGGGTTTGCAAGCTCTCGAAGATTCTTTGCCTTACGATCATCACAAGCGAATCCGCGAAGACATTCCCGTCGGCGTCTATGACGTGATTGCCGACTTTGGCCAGGCGCGCGGCGGCAATACCGCGACGATTCTGCCGAACGAAAGTTATCTGGCGCGCCGCTATGGCCGCACGATCCTCCTGCGCGCAAACATCATGCGCGAACCGAACATCTTCGAAGGCACGTCGCGCGCGTTCGCGGCGGCGGTCGGCGAAGATCAAGCGAAGGAGCTGACCTCTGACGGTAATTTCTATCGCACGCTCTGGCACGAAGTCGGTCACTATCTTGGCGTCGATCAGACTAAAGACGGCCGCGATCTCGATCAGGCCCTGACGGACGACGCCAGTGCACTGGAAGAGATGAAAGCTGATTTGGTTTCGCTGTTCGTGGCGGACGCCCTGCACCAGCAGGGCTACTACACGGACGGGCAATTGCGCAGCGTTTACGCCGGCGGCATTCTGCGCGTCTTGCAAAACGTAAAGCCACGGCGCGATCAGCCTTACCAGACCATGCAGTTGATGCAATGGAATTTCTTTCTCGAGAATAGGTTGTTAACTTTTGAAAATGCCAAACTGCGAATTCATTACGACCGGTATCATTCGGTGGTCGGGAAGCTGCTTCAGAAGGTGCTCGAGGTTCAGTACGCCGGTGACAAGACAGGGGCTGATCAGTTCATAGCTCAGTACACGACGTGGAAAGATGAACTGCACGGGGTCGTTGCGAAGAACATGCGCGAACAATCGCGCTATCGATTCCGGCTGTTCAAGTACTCCGCCCTGGGGGAATAGAGCAGAAGGCAGCAGGATAATAGCGGGGCAGTAGCCCGACCGTGAGGGAGGGCTTAGCCAGAGCCACCCTCAATCCATGAAAAGAGATCCGCGCACGATCATCCTCACGCTGTGGCGGTGTCTCAAGCTGCTATGTCCAGCCTGTGGTCGCGCGTCTATCGTCGATCGACCTTTCAATCTAAAATACCGCTGCACTGCGTGCGAAGTGATTTTCAAGCGTGAAGAAGGATTCTTTGTCGGCGCGATCATGGCGAACGTGGTGGCTACCGAGGTCATGATTCTCGCCGTCTATTTTTCTTGCCTGCTCTTCGCCAATTTTGATGAAGGGGTCACCCTAACGATTCTCTTCTGCGTCGGGGTCACGTTTCCGCTCGCGTTCTATCATCACAGCTGGGCGCTGTGGTTGGGAATGGATCATCTGATCGAGGGACTTCCGAAAGCAGAAGGCAGAAAGCAGTAGGCAAAAGGCAGAAAGCGACCCGAGAAAATAGATACGTCGTTAGCGAAACCCGCGCGTCCACTGCCCTCTGCCTACTGCTTACTGGTGTAGGGCTCGAGTGCGCGGCGCAGTTCTTCCGGGACCGGAACCGGTTTCAAGCCGTCGCGGCCGGCCGCGACGAGCACAAAATGCGCGGCGGCAATCAAGTCCTCTTCAATCTTCCCGTCGTCGCCTTTGCGGCGTACTTCAAAATTCAGACGCATTGAAGTGCGGCCAACCTTTCCGACGTAGACACTTACTTCCAGCAGATCGTCGAGCTGCGCGGCGCGATGAAAATCACACTCCAGATGCACGCGCGGCAACCAGATATCCAGATCGTCAAATATCTT
>DATGVD010000674.1:0-4316 GCA_035300785.1 Pyrinomonadaceae bacterium
GAGCCGGTAATTGGTCACATGAGTTTCGGCCGGCAGATCGTGATGATGCTGACGCTGATGATTACTTCGAAAGGCGTGGCGGGCGTGCCGCGGGCCGCGCTGGTGATTTTGCTGGCGACGCTCAACAGTTTCATGCCCGGCGGCCTGGGGCCGATCGGTGTCGCGGTGATCTTTGGCGTGGATGAGCTGATGGACATGGGCCGCACTTCGGTCAACGTGCTCGGCAATTGTCTGGCGACGGTGGTCGTCGCGCGCTGGGAAGGCGAGTTCGACGACGCGAAGGCGCGCGTATTCGGCACGCCGGAAGAAGTGCGCCGCGACCTCGCCGCCGGAGACGTTGCGTTTGCCGAAGCCGCGGCTGAAGGTGACTAATGGATTTACTTCCCTCTCCCTCTGGGAGAGGGCCAGGGTGAGGGCATAGCGTGCTGAGGAATCGTTTACAACAGTCTGCCGCCGTCTAAGTCCCTCTCCCAACCCTCTCCCAGGGGAGAGGGAGCAAGACAGTAAAACAACAATGCTTTTCCCAATCGCCGATGACAACTCCGACCGCCGCACGACACCGGTAGTCAACTACCTGCTCATCCTCGCGAATATCCTCGTCTTTGTCTTTCTCCAGGGCTTTGGCAACAACGAAAAGTTCACTTACGAGTTTTCTACGGTACCCGAAAGAATTGTGACCGGCGACAATCGCCCTATCCCCGGCCGGGTCATGATTCAGCCGTTCACCGGCCAGGCAGTCAGAGCCCCAGGAATACCAAGCACGCCGATATCAGTTTACCTCACGCTGATCACTTCGATGTTCATGCACGGCGGCCTGGCGCACATCTTCGGCAACATGCTTTTCCTTTTTATCTTTGGCGACAACATCGAAGATCGCATCGGTCATTTTCGTTATCTCATCTTCTATCTTGTCTGCGGCGTGCTCGCCGGTCTGGCGCACGTCTTTGCGACGGCGGCCTTCGCTGGCGGCGACGAAACAAGTCTGTTAGTGCCAAGCCTCGGCGCATCCGGCGCGATCTCCGGAGTGCTGGGCGCTTACCTGTTGCTGTTCCCGATGCGGCGAGTCGTCGTGCTCGTGGGCTGGTTTGCGACTGCAGTGCCGGCCTTCATCGCGATCGGACTTTGGTTTGTGTTCCAGTTGATCAGCGGACTAGGCATGCTCGGCAGCGGTTCACAACAGGGCGGCGTAGCCTATGCGGCGCACATCGGCGGCTTCATCGCGGGGCTTTTGCTGATCAAGGTCTTCGAGATAGGCCGGCCGCGCTGGAGTTACCAACGGAGGGATTGATAATCATGCAATCCGCAAAGACCATTCTCTGCATTGTCAGCATTCTCGGCGCGTGCGCTGCCTCGGCGCAACGAGTTTCTTCACAGACGCCTTCGCAGAGCAAACGGATCGTCATCGCGGCGAGCACGGTGCTCGACGGCAAAGGCCACGTGCTGCACGACATGCGCATTGTGATCGAGGGCTCAAAAATCGTCGCGATTGATCCAAGGGCCGGCCCCGTTGACTATGACCTGCGCGGCCTGACGGTTCTGCCGGGTTGGATTGATGCGCATGTTCATATTACCTGGAGCTTCGGCAAAGACGGGAAAAATGCGGGGCCCGGGGTGACAACGCAAGAAGCCGCGTACCAGGCGGCTGCGAATGCGTGGGTGACTTTGATGGCGGGCTTCACGACGGTGCAAAGCGTCGGCTCACCGCTGGACATTCCCTTGCGCGAATCAATCGCGAAAGGAACTCTCCCCGGCCCCAGGATACTGACTGCGGTCGAACCGCTTCAGGGCCGAGGCGAGCGGACCGGGACGCCCGATGAAATTCGCGCGTACGTGCGGAAGCAAAAGGAGGTCGGCGCGGACCTGATCAAAATCTTCGCGTCGCAGAGCATCCGGCAGGGCGGAGCGATGACCCTCTCGCAGGAGCAACTTAACGCGGCCTGCGATGAAGCGAAGAAGCTGGGCCTGCGCACGCTGGTGCATGCTTATAAAGGTGCAGTTCGGGCTGCAACCCTCGCCGGGTGCACACAGGTTGAGCACGGCACCATGGCGACCGACGACGATCTGAAATTGATGGCCGAGAAGGGCACTTACCTGGATCCGCAGGCCGGTCTGGTGATCGAGAACTATCTGCTGAACAAGGAAAAATATCTCGGCACGCCCGGCTACACCGAAGAAGGCTTTGCGGCGATGAGCAAGATTCTGCCGCTGAACCACGATTTGGTGCGACGCGCGTCGAAAATTCCGGGACTGAAAATTGTCTTCGGCACGGACGCGGTGGCGGGCGCGCACGGGCACAACGCTGAGGAGTTCATCGATCGCGTACGCGACGCAGGCGTGGAGCCGATGACGGCGATGGTTTCGGCCAACTCGCTGGGAGCGGAAGCGCTGGGCCTGACCACCAAAATCGGATCGATCGCGCCCGGGCTCCAGGCAGACATCATCGCTCTCGATGGCGATCCGCTGAAGGACATCACGGCCGTGCGGCGCGTGGTGTTTGTGATGAAGGGCGGCCTCGTTTTCAAGAACGTTCGGCGCGGCGCGATTCCGGTTTATGCGGGCGTCCAGCCCTGAACCCGTTCCAGGGTAGCGTATTAGTTTGGGGGATGAGGTCAGTACCGGGAGCGGTAGCGACCGGGTACAGGCGTAATCAACGGAGCCGGTCGTTCGTTGCTGCGTCGTTGCTACAAGCAAGAGTCAACCCGGTCGCTACCGCTCCCGGTACTGACTGCATGACGCGCGGCGCGATTCCGGTTTATGCAGGCGTCCAGCCCTGAACCGGGTTCCAGTCTCTGCTTGCCGTTTCCGGCGTCGCGGCTAAAATAAATAGCTATGTCAGCTTTGAAGCCAGAATTAGCGGAACCGAACCAGCAGGGTCTCGACATTCGCGCCACGCCGCGGGCAGAGATGAAGCTTTATCCGCTCGACACCTTTCCGTATGAGTTTCCCGGCCACGAAATCAAAATCAAATTCGAGATGCCGGAATTCACCTGCATTTGCCCGTTTTCGGACTTTCCCGATTTTGCGACAATTAGCCTCGAGTACGTTCCGAACGAACGCTGCATTGAATTGAAAAGCTTGAAGCTCTACATCAATTCGTTTCGCGACGTGAAGATTTTTCATGAGCATGTGATCAACGTCATGCTCGAAGACTTTGTGAAAGCCTGCGATCCTTTAAGCGTCGAGATCGAAGGCGACTTTAACGTGCGCGGAAACATCAAGACGACAGTCCGCGCGGAGTACAGAAAGCAGTAGGCAGAAGGCAGTGAGCAGTAGTACGTGTTAGACCGATCGCAATGTTTACGGCAATCACAACCGGCCTGATCGTCTTCGTTGTCGTGGTGCTATTTCTCTTTGTAGCGCGGCGCGTCTTGCGCTTGGCGCTCAAGCTCGCGATTGTCGGCGTCCTGGTGCTGTTGATCGTCGCCGGCGCGGCGTACGGCTGGTGGCAAGGATGGTTCGGCTCTTCTCCTCAGGCTAATCATCCGGCCTCGCAAACAAATCAACGCGCGAACTCGAACCGGCGCGCGACCCCGCGATGATTCGTGGAGCGCCGGCTTCAATAATTAGCCACAAAAAAGTACAAACAGTTTTCGCCCTCTCCCTTTGGGAGAGGGTTGGGGAGAGGGCTTGAGTATCGAACTGCCCAGCTACGCCCCTCATCCCCGGCCCTTCTCCCAAAGGGAGAAGGGAGACACCGCTTCCTCCGTGATTTTTCCCTTTGTGCTTTTTGTGCCTTTTTGTGGCTAAATCAATTCACCGATGACCGCGCCATATCAACTGATCACCAACGCCGAAGATCTGCGCCGCGCGACCGGCGAACTTTCTAATAAGCAAGCCATCGGGCTCGATACTGAAACCACCGAGCTTGATCCTTACCTCGGCCGTCTGCGTCTGGTTCAGCTGGCATCTGCGGACAACGTTTACATTGTCGACCTCAACGCGTTTCCCGACGGCGACTTTTCGAAAAGCGAAGCGCTCGAGCCTTTGCGTCAATTGCTCGCCGCGCCCCGGCCGATCAAGATCGCGCACAACGCCAAGTTCGATGCCAAGTTCATCAAACATAATTTCGGGGTCAATCTCGGTGGGCTGTTCGATACCCTGCTCGCCAGCCAGATCGTCTCCGCCGGCGACATCGAAGAACGTCACGGGCTGAATGCGATTGCCGCCCGCTATCTCAACGAAGAAGTCGATAAGACCGAACGCCTGAGTAACTGGGAATTCGAACTTTCGGAAGCGCAGTTGCAGTACGCCGCGCGCGATGCGGCCGTGCTGATTCCGCTGCGCGACAAACTGATCGAGAAGATTAGATCGCTCGA
>DATGVD010000675.1:0-16858 GCA_035300785.1 Pyrinomonadaceae bacterium
CGCTCGCTATCTTAAGTTTGGAGGATCAGTTTGACTCCAGGAGCCCAATATCAAGGAGACGGCGGGCGGACTCCGCGACTTTCACACTGCAGTTTGGTTGGCGCACGCGCAACACGGATACCAGAACCTGGCTGAGATGCGCGCGCACGATCTGATGTCAGAGCACGAAGCGCGGAGGGTTCTTAGCGCATACGATTTTCTGTGGCGCATTCGTCATTCCGTCCATTACCGGACGGGGCGAAAGACCGAGCATCTTTCTCTCGATATGCAACCGAATTTGGCTGGGCAGTTTGGCTATAATCCCGGAACTTATCTCCTGGGTTCGGAAAAACTCATGCGCGACTACTATAGACATGCGCGCGAGTTGCACCTATTCAGCGAAGCCATAACCGCCCGCGTCGCTGATACCGGACCGCACCCTTCGCGAAGATGGCTCAGGCGTCCCACGAACGCGGCGAATGAACCCTTCGCAATTCGCAGGGGCCGGCTGCACTTCGACGGCGAATCCAATTTTTTTGATAAGAAGCCGCTGGCCATATTCAACGCATTCGCGCTGGGACAAGCTGCGCGAGTGCCCTTCGACTATCATCTGCGCGAGCTCATCACTCGGGGTTCGCGCGCCATTGGCCCGACCTCGCGATCCTCGGTTGAAGTCTCGAATGCATTCTTTGCCTTATTGCGTCGCCGCGGGCGCGCCGGGTTCGTGCTGCGTTCGATGCACGACCTTGGATTGCTGGCGCGCTTGATCCCGGAATTCCGCCGGATCAGTTTGCTGGTGCAACACGATCTCTATCACCACTTTACGGTTGACGAGCATACCTTGCGGGCGATCGAAACCCTGGACGACTTGCATACCAGCGAGGGCAAGAGCCGCGCCCATCTGCGCGGCGTGCTTGAACAAATCAGCGATCCAACTCTGCTTTATCTGGCGTTGCTGCTGCACGACATCGGCAAGGGCCAGGGTCGCGGCCACATTGCCCGCGGAACCCAGGTTGCCAGGCGCGTATGCCGCCGTCTTGGTCTGAAAGAAGAGGACGCGAAGAAGGTCGTCCTGCTGGTCAAGCAACACGTGACCATGGCCCATCTGGCTCAGCGGCGCGACCTGAACGAGTCCCGTTTGATCTCCGAGTTCGCCGGGCAAGTTGAGTCGTTGGATGTTCTCAATATGCTCCTGCTGCTTACCTTTGCCGATCTCAGCGCGGTAGGACCGGGCGTTTGGACCGACTGGAAAGCGACGCTGCTCTGGGATCTCTATCGGCGCACCCGGAAGTTTATGACCAGCGAGGACGAAGTAGTCGACGACGTCGCGGAACTCATTCGAATCAGAGATGAGATTCGCAAGGTGATTGATCCATCGGTGCCTTTCAGTGAAGTCGAGCGTCACCTCGCGTTGTTGCCGGATCGTTATTTGCGCATCTCCTCACCGGCCGCGGCCGCAATGCACATCCAAATGATCGAATCGATCAAAACCGAGGGCTTTGCCTGCCGCTGGGTGCGGCATAACGTGAACTCGGCGGAACTAATCGTTGTGACTCACGATCGGCACGGCCTGTTTGCAGATTTGGCCGGCACCCTGGCCGCGAACGGGATCGAGATTCTGAGCGCTGAGGTCAACACTCGCGAGGACGGCATCGCCATCGATGGCTTCACCGTTCGTCAGGCTTCGACTCGTCGCGCGATCGAGGAAGATCGCTATCACGACATCGAGCAATCGCTGCGTCGGGCCGTGGCCGGCGAATTGGAAGTTTCCGCCCTGGTCGAGCGCTGGAGCACGAGGAATGCTCCCCGCAAACGAACCAGAACGAATCCCGGCCGGCGGCGCAACCTGCCGCAGGTGATCTGTGACAACGAGGCGTCTACATCGTCAACCGTGATCGAGGTACACGCGATTGATGAACCTGGCCTGGCTTACAAGATTGCCAGCGTGCTCGCCGGGCTGGGATTGGAAATCGTTTGCGCCAGAATCGCGACGGAACGGAGTGACGCCCTCGATGTCTTCTATGTGACCGAGGGCGATGGTCTGAAACTGTCAGGTGAAATGACGGAAGCCGTCGAGGGCGCGCTCCTGGAAAAGCTCGAAAGAGTCAATGCGGTTATGACCGGGCCCAAGCCGCCAACGATGACAGGGAGACGATTGAATGAAAAAAATCGAAGCGATTATCAGACCGCATCTGTTGGACGCCGTTAGAGCTGCACTGCAGGAAGTTGACGTGCGCGGTATGACCATCAGCGAAGTTCAGGGCTATGGTCGCCAGCGCGGACACACAGAGACATATCGCGGCGCCGAATATCAGATCGAGTTTGTCCCCAAGATCAAAATTGAGGTGATTGTTCCCGATGACATAGAGGATTTTGTGGTGAATGCAATCTTGAGATCAGCGCACACCGGAAAATTTGGCGACGGCAAGATCTTCGTCATTCCGATAGAGGATGTCATTCGCATTCGCACTGAAGAACGAGGTGAAGCGGCGATCTAGGCCCTTGCATCGTCAGCGGCAACAAATCAGGGAACCGAAAGTTCGTCAACTCTAATCGAGGAGCTAAAGATGATTCGACAATTTGAATCGGTTGGTCTACGTGTGCCTTCTATGCGGAGCGCTACGAGTTCGATCCAGCTCTGCATCACCTGGCCGCGGCACTTAAGTCTGATGGGGCTGCTTCTCTTCACCTTGCTATACGTCCTGATACCCACAGTCGCAGCTCAGGAGCCTCAGCGCGATCCAGCTGGTACCGCCACGGGCGACAAACACCAGGCGCTCGATGCCGCCGGTAACCCGTTTGTGGTTGCGGAACCCACGGATAAGACTGCCCCAGACTACGATCTCTGCAGAAGCTTGACGGCAGTCCGTTTTCAGCTCCGCGAACCCATTTTTGTCACGAGTCGAAGAGTTAACGACAAAACTGTTACGACGCGTTAAGCCCCACTTTTCTTTGCGGATTGAGAAAGAGGCTTCATCGCTGTTTCTCTGGAAACCAAAACGGCTGTGTTAGTATCCGCTGGAACAGGGAAGGCTACAGACCGATGGAGTTTTCGCAACTGGAGTTTTTCGTTACCGTCGTGGAAGAGGGGAGCTTTTCGAAAGCTGCCTTGCGCGTCTACCGCACCCAACCCGCGGTGAGTATCGCCATTCGCCGTCTGGAGGAAGAGATCGGTTCCCCGCTCTTTGAACGGTCGCAAAAAACACCCGTGCTCACCGATGCGGGCGAACTTCTCTACGACTATGCCAAGCGCATTCTTTCGCTGCGCGATCAGACATTCAACGTCGTCGCCGAGCTAAAATCCCTCCGCCGGGGGCGCGTGCGAATCGGCGCCAACGAAAGCACATCGCTCTATCTTCTGCCCCATCTCATTCTTAAGTATCGGGCGCTCCATCCCGATGTGATGGTTGAGATTTTCCGTCAGTCGTCTGAGCGTTTGCCGCGTGAGGTGCTCGACCGAAATGTAGATTTCGCGGTAATGGCATTTGAGCCGGTCGACGGCGATCTCGAATCGTTCCCTGTTTTGCGAGATGAGCTCGTGCTAATCACGCATCCGGAACACCGTTTGGCACAACTGCGATCCGTCACCGTCGAAGAGCTCGGGAACGAGCCCTTCCTGGCGCACAACGTTAAGACCGGTTCGCGTTACAAAGTGATGGAGACTTTTGCCCAACACCATACGCCGCTCAATATCACCCTTGAGTTGGCCACGGTCGAAACCATCAAGCGTTTCGTCCAACTCAAGATCGGGCTTGCCTTTGTGCCTCGCATGTGCGTCGCCGATGAACTGGAGCGCGGATCTCTGGTCAGTGTTCCGGTCGATGACCTCTCCTACGTGCGTACGCTTTGGGTCACACATCGTCGTGGGATGACCTTCTCACATGCGGCCGCGGCTTTTCTGGAGATTCTGCACGATCATGCCAAGATTCACACTAGCGAAAAATAATTGTGGCACGCGCATCTTGCGCCTGTCTTCACGGACGGGACGCCCGTGCCACTTTCTAAACTGCATAGGGAGCTCAGCAGAATTAGCCGGATTTATTCGACCATAAAAACTCTTATTTTGACATTGGACAATTCGACCTCTACGATCGCCGTTTTTGGATACCGTCGCTGCTTTCAATCAGCTATAGTTGTTAATTGCAGCAAAAGGAAGGCAACATCATTTCTACCCCAACACAGGCAATAAATGGGCGATGTGCTAACGGCGATCTTCCGGGCGCTCCTTTCACGAACATGAAACCAACCGCAGAGGAGGCCCGCAAACTAGCAACCTTCCTGGAGACCGGCCAGATGCTCGCCGGAACCTATGGACTCAAAGCCGCGATTTCGCGAGTGTTGGAAACGCTGGGACGGCATCACGGCGCGGTGCGAGGCGTGGTAATGCTGTTCGACTCTGACACGAGCGAGCTGCGTATAATCGCTTCGCACGGTTTGGAAGAAAGCGCGGTCCGCCGGATCAAATATAGAATTGGTGAGGGTATCACCGGCCGCGTGGTCGAGACGGGCAAGCACGTCGTGGTGCCCCAGGTCAGTCGCGAGCCCATGTTTCTCGATCGCCTCGGAGTTAGAAAGCCCGCGCTCAGCCGGCAGGAACTGACTTTCATTTGCGTCCCAATTCTGGTTAATCGCAAGCCGGTCGGTGCGCTGGGCGTTGACCTCCGGTACAAGTCCGATCGCGACTATGAGCGCGCCGCCACGTTCTTCTCGATTATCGCCACCATGATTGCCCAGGCAATCAAAGTGGATCACCTGATCGAAACGGATAAACAGCGGTTGCTTGATGAAAACATCCATCTGAAGCAGGAACTGCGCGAGCGTTATGACTTCAGTCACATCATCGGCAATTCCAATCCGTTGCGACAGGTTTACGAGCAGGTGACCCAGGTCGCCAGGACGAATACGACCGTCCTTCTGCGCGGTGAGTCTGGAACTGGAAAGGAGTTAATCGCGCACGCAATTCATTACAATTCACTGCGGGCAAACAAGCCGTTCATCAAAGTCAGTTGCGCAGCGTTGCCGGAAACGCTAATCGAGTCTGAACTATTTGGCTATGAAAAGGGCGCGTTCACGGGCGCGCAGAATCGCAAGAAAGGGCGGTTCGAATTGGCCGAGGGCGGCACACTGTTTCTCGATGAGATCGGCGACCTGAACATATCAACTCAGATAAAACTACTCCGCGTACTACAAGAGCGGGAATTTGAGCGACTGGGCGGGACCGAAACGCTTAAGATCAACGTGCGTCTGGTGGCCGCCACGAACAAAGATCTTACCAGGGCGATCAATGAGGGACAGTTCCGGGAGGACCTCTACTACCGCCTGAATGTTTTCGCGATCTTCATGCCGCCCCTGCGCGAGCGCAAGTCTGACGTGCTGCTGCTGGCCGATCATTTTCTGGAGAAGTACGCGCGCGAACACGGCAAGCGTATCAAGCGCATCTCAACGTCAGCGATAGATATGCTGGCCAGCTATCATTGGCCGGGCAACGTTCGCGAGCTGGAAAATATCATCGAGCGCGCGGTGCTGGTTTGCGAGACCGGAGTAATTCACGGCCATCATCTTCCGCCCACGCTGCAAACTGCCGAGAAGTCAGGCACGCTCACTCGGCTTTCGCTCGACGACGCCGTCGGAGCCTACGAGAGCGATCTGATCCAGGATGCCCTTAAAACCACCCGGGGAAACCGCAAGCGTGCGGCCCAACTGCTCGACACGACTGAACGCATCCTGGGCTATAAAGTCAAAAAGTACGGCATCGACTGTGACCGTTTCCGCTCGTGATCAAGTGTGTCAGAAGCCCGACCGTGAGGGAGGGCAACACCTGGGACAATCGGGTATCGGCAACAACACAATAGTTCGCTCCCTGGTTTTTTGAAGGATGCGAGTGTTGCCCTCCCTCACGGTCGGGCTTCTGACACTCTCTCTTATCCCATGGGCTACAGACCTTTTGCCGACTCGCGGCTGACAGCGATCGCGTCTCTGAGGCTAAACCGTCGTTCGTACAGGGCCTTGCCGATAATCACGCTGTCAATTCCGCATGGGGACACGGCCACCAGCCGTTTCAGATCTTCAAGGGATGCTACTCCGCCAGAGGCCGTGATTTTCAGCCCCGACGTTTCCGCAATCATGCACGTTTGCTCGAGATTAATTCCAGTGAAGGTTCCGTCGCGCTGGATATCTGTATAAATGATTCGTTCCACTCCGGCGGCGCCAACCCGTTGAGCCAGAGTTACAGCTGTCAACTGCCCCTCAGTCTCCCAGCCGCGAGTCACCACCTGGCCGTTTCGCGCATCAATCCCGACCGCGACATGCTTCGCGCCAAATCGCTGGACAATCTCTGCCAGCAGATCAGGTGTTTCTGCGGCGAGCGTGCCAAGGACAACCCTGGCAACACCTAAACTGATTGCTTGTTCGACGTCTTTGGGGACCCTCAGCCCACCACCAAATTGGACCGGAATAGTAATGGCATGGACGAGATCGCTAAGCACGTCACGATTGCGTTCGTTAGCTTCTCCAAAAGCGCCATCGAGATCAACTACGTGAAGCATTCGCGCGCCGTCGTTTTCGAAAGCTTCCGCGACCTTGATCGGATCGGCATCATAGATAGTAACTGCCTCTTTACGCCCCTGCGTAAGACGAACGCACTTACCTTGCCGGAGATCAATCGCGGGAATGACTAGCATGGATCTCAGTTATCCTCCTGGTAGTGCCGATTATTCCCCTCTCCCCCTGGGAGAGGGGCCAGGGGAGAGGGTGCGAAGCTTAGCGCGGGATATTTTTTCGCGCGGTCGTGGTGTCTAAGGACAACATGGAATCTAAGATAGAAGCGTCGTAAGCCCTCACCCCCACCCTCTCCCAAAGGGAGAGGGAGAAAGACTAAGGATTTCTGATTTCCTCTCTGCGCAGAGAAGAATGAAATCAAGACACCACGTCCTCTCTGATCGTTTCCATCACGCGATCAAACAAGAGGCCATTGGTTGAGATGGCGTTGCCGCCGTTAATTGTTCTGACTCCCCGCCAGTCGGTGAATGTGCCGCCAGCCTCTTCGACGATTGGAGACAGCGCGGCACAGTCCCACACATTCATCACCGGGTCGAGCATGATGTCGGCCCTTCCCGTCGCTACCAGCGCGTGACCGTAAGCGTCGCCCCAGGTGCGCCGCGCGTTTACTTGCCGCTCCAAAGCTTGCGCGCCCGGCCCAAATCCATATTGCTCGCATGTGCCAAAGTCGGTTGCCAGGAGCAGCGCCTCGCTCAGAGATTGAGTTGCCGAAACACGCGCCGGCCCATCGTTCCAGAAACACCCGAGTCCGCGCGCGGCGTAGACCATCTCATTTATCGCCGGAAGATTGATTACTCCCAGGACGGAGTCGCCACTGATCTCCAAACCAATGAGGACGGCAAAGAGCGGAACGCCATGAACAAAGGAATACGTTCCATCGACAGGATCGATAATCCAACGCCGCTGAGACGTTCCTGGCTTCTCGTCTTCCTCTTCCCCGAGAATGCCATCCTGAGGGAAAGCTCGCTCGATGCCGGAGCGCAGGCTTCGCTCGGCTTCGCGATCGGCTATCGTCACAAAAGAATCATCAGCTTTGCGTTCGGCAACAAACGATCCTTTGAAGTGCCGGCAAGTCATATCTCCGGCTTCGCGCGCCAAACGCACGGCGAAATTCAGGAGATCCTTGAGTTCGGACTTGTCCGGGATCATTTAATTCCCTTCGTTCTGCGGCGCAAAAGCTCATCGCGGACTTCCTCCAGGGTTAGACCACGCTCCACGAAAAGCACGAGCAAATGGTAAAGCAGATCGGAAGACTCTCTAACCAGTGCCGAACGGTCTTCATTCTTGGCCGCGATGATGGTCTCGGCGCATTCCTCTCCGACTTTTTTCAGAATCTTGTCCAGTCCCTGGTCGAACAGATAGGTCGTGTAGGAATCCTCTGGTCTATCTCGTTTGCGCGAGGCGATGATGGAGTAAAGGCTGCTGAGCGTCCTACTCAGATCAGCTTTATGGCTTTCGGTTCCCGCCTTTTCACTCGCCTCTCTTGACGCGTTCTGTAGTTCGTTGTGAAAACAGGTCTGGGCGCCGGTATGACAGGCAGGGCCGTCGGGTACCACCAGAACTCTGAGCGCGTCATAGTCGCAATCCACATTCACCTCTACTACTCGCTGCCTATTGCCGGAGGTCTCGCCCTTGTGCCACAAACTTGCGCGCGAACGGGACCAGAACCAGGTCTCGTGCTCTGCGAGAGTTCGTTCGAGACTTTCCCGATTCATATAAGCGAGCGTCAACACCTGGAGCGTGTTGGCGTCCTGGACAATCGCCGGCACCAGGCCATGTTCATCAAACTTTATGTCTGCGATGGCAATCTTCATCTCACAACCACTCCTCGTTCGCGCAAATATTTCTTCACGTCACCAATCGTGTACTCGCCAAAATGAAAGAGCGATGCGGCCAGTACCGCGCTGGCGCCTCCGGCCGTCAGCGCCTCATAAAAGTGTTCGGGCTTTCCGGCGCCGCCGGAAGCAATCACGGGAATGCGAACGCTATCGGAAATGGTTCGCATTAATTCAAGGTCGTAACCATCGGTCGTGCCGTCGCGGTCCATGCTGGTCAAGAGAATCTCTCCTGCTCCAAGATTCTCAGCTCGCGCGATCCACTCGACTGCGTCAAGCCCGGCCCGGCGACGCCCGCCATATGTATAGACCTCCCAGCCTTTGCTCGGGTCGGAGGCGTCACGCCGTCGGGCATCCACCGCAACGACCATACACTGAGATCCGAAAGTCTCGGCTCCCTCACGGATCAAGTCGGGTTGCTCGATAGCCGCGGTATTGAGGGAGACCTTGTCTGCGCCTGAGCGCAACACAGCGCGAATATCTTCCAATGACCGCAACCCTCCGCCGACCGTGAAAGGAATGAACACTTCGTCGGCGACTCGTCTGACCAGAGCAGCGACTATGTCGCGTTTGTCCGACGACGCGGTGATGTCCAGAAACGTCAGTTCGTCCGCGCCCTCGGCGTCGTATCGCCTGGCCTGCTCAACCGGGTCGCCGGCATCCACCAGCGAGAGGAAGCGAGTCCCCTTCACCACGCGGCCCTGGTCTACGTCCAGACACGGTATGATTCGTTTTGCCAGCATGATATCTGACCAATTTCAGTTTGCGTCTGTCGATTGCGACGGACAGCGCGAGTATGAAGTCAGTACCACCCGCGTCAGCGGGTGGGTCAAACACCCAACGCGCGAGTTGACCGCTGGATCCACCTGCTTACGCAGGTGGTACTGACTTCATTACGTCAGACCGCGCAAAGTTCGACAACAATCGCAGGCCCGCCGCCTGACTCTTCTCCGGATGAAACTGCACGCCGCAAACATTGCGGTGTGCGACAACGGAAGGATACGCCCCACCGTATTCAGTTTCGCCGATAACGATTGCGCGGTCGGCAGGCGCGCAATAGTAAGAGTGCACGAAATAGAAAAATGCTTCATCGGCTATTCCTTCAAATAAAGGATGAGTTACTCTCTGCCGGATTTGGTTCCAGCCAACCTGCGGCACAATCAGGTCGCCGGTGAAGCGTCGGACGCGGCCAGGCAGAAGGCGCAAGCCGGGCGTCGAGCCAAACTCTTCCGATTCCTCAAACAGCATCTGCATGCCGACACAAACACCCAGTAAGGTAGTTCCTTCAGCGACGCGTTCCCGCACGAGCCCGTCAAATCCCCGTTCCGTGAGGGCTTTCATGCAAGCCCCGAACGCTCCAACTCCCGGTAAGACTAAACGTTCAGCCTGACGCAGAATTTTCTCGTCGCAACTTACCAGCGCGTCGCAGTCGGCCGCGGCAAACGCTTTTTCGACTGAACGCAGATTCCCGACTCCGTAATCAATGATGGCTACTCCTGGCCCCATTTAGATAACTCCCTTGGTGCTCAGCACTCCGACAATCCGCGCGTCTCGCTCGACCGCCCGGCGGAGTGCGCGCGCCGTTGCCTTGAAGGTACCTTCCAGAATGTGGTGCGTGTTGCGACCACGCAGGCAGTCGATGTGCAGATTGAACTTCGCTGTTTCCGCAAACGATCGCCAGAAGTGTTCCGCCAGCTCAACTGAGAAGTTGCCGATCTGCTGGCGTCGCGTCTTCACTTCATAAACCAGATAGAAACGCCCGGAGAGATCGACCACGGCACGGCACAGGGCCTCATCCATGGGCACAATCGCCTCGCCATAGCGCTTGATACCAACTTTGTCTCCCAGCGCCTGGGTCAACGCCTGTCCCAGGGTGAGGGCCACGTCCTCGACCGAATGATGATCGTCGACCGCGAGATCGCCTTTACAGGTAACATTGAGATCGAACAATCCGTGCCTGGCGAAGAGCTCGAGCATGTGATCAAGGAAAGGTAGTCCCGTACTGATCCGCGATTGACCACGGCCATCGAGGTCAAGCTTTACGTGCACTTCGGTCTCTTTTGTCCGGCGCTGGACTCGGGCAACCCGCGTCGACTTACGCGCCATAGTGTCTTTGGGTTTTTTCATAAGTCATCGCCTATTAATTAGACGCGCGCCGAGGGCGCTTTGGAGTGCGGCGACTCGTCGCCGCTTTTCTTTTTAGACCTAATCAGGCTACAAAAGCGCTGACAAGTCAGCGCACTCCAAATATTTCTCTCAGTCCTCCAAGCAAGAGATCATTCTCGTCTGGTGTGCCAACGCTGACCCGGAAGTATTCACCTAACATCGGGTAGCTGCTGACGTCACGAATCAAAATATCCCGGCTCATCAATTCCGCGAAAACCTGCTGCGGCTCGATTGCAGATCGCACTAAAATGAAGTTTGCGCGCGAGGACACTGGTGTCAGGCCGTCGATGCTGTTCAGGGCGTCGTGCAAACGACCGCGCTCCGCGATGATCTGACGCATCAGCGGGCGCAGTTCATCTTCGTACATCTCGATGGCTACTTCGGCGGCAGTCTGCGAAATGATATTCAGATTGTAAGGCAGCACGGCCTTGCTGATTTCGCGCGTCAGTTGAGGCGCCGCGAGTAGATAACCTGCGCGCAGTCCGGCCATGGCCATCGCCTTTGAGAAGGTGCGCAGGACCACCAGGTTGTCATGTGAACGCAGGAGCGGGACAACCGAATGCTCGGCAAATTCGTGATACGCCTCATCGACGACCACCAGGCCGCTCGTCGCTTGCAGTAACGATCGCAGATCATCATCGCTGATGACGCAACCGGTCGGATTATTTGGAGAGCAGACGATCGTCACTTCGGGCTGCAACTCAACGACTGCACCCCTCAGCGCTTTAACGTCATAACCCAGGTCGTCACTGAGCGGACAAGTGATGACCTCGCCTTCCAGCACTGTGGCAATCTGACGGTACAGAGCAAACGTCGGCTCGCTGATGAGCACTCGCTTTCCTTCTCCCACCGTGACCATCAAGAGCGCCTGGATCAATTCGTTGGATCCATTACCGGCCACGACACCGTCGGCTGTCCATCCGCTGAACTCAGCAAGTCGTTCGCGCAATCTTTGGGGCACAAAGTTCGGATAGCGCGACCACGCGCCATCGCTGAGGCGCTTCAGTGTTTCCTGCTTGATCTTAGAAGGCGTGTCCCAGGGGTTCTCGTTCTGATTTAACTTTACTCGCGCCCGGTCCGGACGAAGTGAATAAGGTCGTAACTCACGCACACGGGCCTTGATGCTCGCCAGGTTGTTGCTCCTCATCTCTTCTCCTCCAGACGAATCAGAACCGATCTCGCGTGGGCGTCGAAACCTTCAGCGTGAGCAAGTGCGGCAATCGAGCGTGCCGTGCCCTCGATTGCGGCTGCGGAAAACTTTACGGTGTTGGTTCGCTTTAGAAAATCGCTAACGCCGAGGCCCGATGAAAAACGCGCCGTGCCACCGCTCGGCAAGACGTGGTTCGGCCCGGCCATGTAATCACCGACTGCTGCCGGGGAATGCGGGCCGAAAAAGATCGCTCCGGCGTTTCGAATGCGTCCGGCAATCTCTTCTTCGTCGCGGGCCATGATCTGCAGGTGTTCCGGCGCCAAATCGTTGACAATCGCGCACGCTTCCTCCATCGCATCGACAACAATGATTGCGCCGTAGCGAGTCAGTGATTCTTCAATCACCTCGGCGCGGGAAAGTGTGCCAGTCTGGATTCCCAACTCGCGGACAACTTCAAGCGCCAGCGCGTTACTGGTCGTCAGCAATATTGCGGAAGCATCTTCACTGTGCTCGGCCTGAGCCAGGAGATCACTTGCGACATAAGAGGCTGAGGCTCCATCGTCGGCTACGATCACCACTTCACTTGGCCCGGCTATCGAATCAATTCCGACAACCCCGAATACCAGTTTCTTTGCGGCGGCTACGTAGCTATTTCCCGGGCCCGTAATTTTATCGACGCGCGGCACTGTCTCGGTCCCATAAGCGAGCGCCGCAATCGCCTGCGCGCCGCCCACTGCATAAACCTCGGTTATATCCAACTCAACCAGGGCTGCCGCCACCGCCGGATTCTTCTCGAGTGTTCGTGGTGGCGTACTAACTATCACTCGATCCACGCCCGCGATCTGGGCCGGCACAACGTTCATCACGACGCTCGATGGATAGCCGGCAGTTCCTCCGGGCACATACAAGCCGGCGCGCTCAATCGCGGCAATGCGCTGGCCCAGAAAGACTCCCGGAGCTGTTTCGACTACCCATGACTGCTGGCGTTCCAATTCATGAAAGGCGCGAACTCTCCGAATTGCCTCGCGGATTGCTTCGAGCACACGCGATTCAACGCGAGCAGCGGTCCGGCGCAAGTCTTCTTCGTCGACGCGAAGCTCCGTCCGTTGCATGACACAGTCGTCAAATCGCGCGGCGTAGTCGATAAGCGCTGCATCGCCCCGCGCGCGCACCTCCTGCATGATGGCCGAGACCTTGCTCAAGATCGCTTCATCAACGGCAACGTTGCGGTTCCGAATACGCGCGAGCGTCCCCGCGAGGCGGTCCTTTTCCCTGCTTGAGAGCAGCTCAATCACTTTGCAGATCTCCTTCCGGTCGGGTCGCTTCCAGGGCGGTGACCAGGGCGCCAACCGCTGTAGCTTTCAATTGATAGCTGGCGCGGTTTACTACCAGACGTGCGGAAGATTCAGCGATAACTTCAACAATGCGGAGACCGTTGTCCTGCAATGTTCGCCCTGTTTCGACCAGGTCCACGATGCAATCAGCCAGGCCCAGGACCGGCGCCAGTTCGACCGAACCTGAAAGCTGGATGACCTCGACCGGCTGGCCCCGCCCACCAAAATACGTGGCGGTTATGTGGGGGTACTTAGTCGCTACCCGCACCATTCCGTAGCTATTGCCGTAGCTTTCGGCCAGCGCGGCCACCACGATGCGACACCGACCAATGCCGAGGGTGAGCGGCTGCAACAGATCAGCTTCAGACTCCATCAGCACGTCGCGGCCGACAACACCGCAGTCGGCCACGCCATGCGCCACGTAAACCGGAACGTCCATTGGCTTAATGAAAATGAAACGAAAGCGGCCCGACTCGTCTTCCAACGCCAGCCGGCGCGACGACAGCGCTTCGCTCGTGTCGCATAGACCGGAGCTCGCCAACAATTCAAGCGTTCCCTGCTGCAATCTTCCTTTGGCAATCGCGATCGTCAATTGAGTCATGGCTTCACCCCAGAAGAACCAATTACCAGGCGCTCGCCGCGCGCACGTCTCTCGAGGGCTTCAGAAAAGAGCGCCGTTGGGTCATTGTTTATGACGCATTGCGCTCTCTTTTCCGACTGGGCCGATAGCATGATTCCGTGGTTGCGCGATAGCAGCAGCCCGGACAGCGCATCCAGATCGAACACAAAACCAACTGCCGGTTCAGATTTGCCGAAATTAGCTGTCAGGTTGTCGTAGCGTCCCCCGCTTCCAACTCTCGCCCCCGCGCCCTCGATGTAGATCTTGAACGTGAGCCCGGTGTAGTAGTCGAGTCTCGATAGATCACCGAAGTCGATCTCGAAGTGATCCGAAATCCCCAGCGACTCGATGATGAGCCACAAACTCTCGAGGCGATCGAGCGCGGCGCTGGATCGCGCGTTTGTGATCACGCGCCGCGCCTTGCCCAGCGTTTCGAGCCGGCCTGAAAGCCGAATGAGTTCTGAGAAGGCCCGGCACTCCTCGCTCGAAGCGTATGAGACAAGAAAGCTCTCCAGGTCGGCCACGTTCCGTCCGTCAACCAGCTGTCGCAACTGGTCGCGGGCGCCTGCGTCGAATCCCAGACCTTCGGCGACGCCGTTGAAGACTTCCACGTCATTGAGCGTGATTACGTATTCGCGATCGAGCTTTAATCGCTGGAGAACCTCGCAGGCGATGGCTAACACCTCGATGTCCGACGAGGTGTTGTTCTGGCCCACCAGCTCACAACCAATCTGCGTTGACTCTCTACGCCATTCGATAGTCGATTGCCCCTGTTGGCGAAAGACGGGCGCGGCGTAGCAAAGCCGCAAAGGCCGCGGGCGGTTCGCAAAGAGCGTAGCCGTCACGCGGGCAATTCCAGAGGTGACGTCCGGCCTGAGGGCGAGCAGCCGGCCATCAGTGTCGGTAAACCTGAAGGCGTGATGAGCCTCTGAAGGACCCATACCTCGTTCGAAGAGCGAGTAGTAGTCGAGCGTTGGCGTGATGATCTCTTCGTACGACCAGCCGTCAAAAACCGACATCGCGGTTTCTTCGATCCGCCGCCGCAGGCGAGCTTCGGCGCCGGAGTAGTAACGGAGGCCGTCGGGAATCTTGGATAGTGGCTCAGACATAGAATGAAATACTTCAGTCGAAAGTTCAGATCAAAAAAGAACCCGCCGCCAAATATGTTCGGCAGCGGGTTCCAGAAGGTTTTGGTTGTGTCCTTTTTTCTACTCTCGTTTACCGCAGAACCTTTCGAACCACAACCGCCAACGCGCTGCCTCGATGCCAATGATGGTTGGCATGATAGTGCGAATGGTGGCGGCTATGATGGGTTCTATTGCTCATGTCCTTCTCTTTCAGTTTCAAACAAGCACATCTTATACGCGATTGAATACGTTCAAGTCAATCGCCCGCTCTTAGCAGTGTCTGAGTTTCATTTCGTGTGTTTCCGCGGATCACATAAGAGCGATCCACGAAACCACACTAAATCGCACGAACAAAGCTGCTTCGTGTGGCTTCGTGGATCGTTTTGCATCGCCACGAATCTCTCAAAATCACGAAACTAGATGAGACACTACACCCCCTCTTACGCTAAGCCCCATCCAAAGCGCCGACGCCGCTGCGCTTTGCCGGCGCACTCCAGAACCTATCGAGCTTGGATGAGAATCTGAGCTCCCGCCAGACCATTCGACCGGGCGTTGAGCTTGATTTGTCCTGACTGACCCGACTTCGCGCGCACGATCACCAGAACCAAACCGTTGTAGGCCTTTCGTTCTTTCGCCTGAAAGGATTCGTGATCGGTGGCGTCACCGTTATCCATGGCTACGATTTCGCCGGGGCCGGAGATCTCAAAGCCCACGCGATTTTTCGCGCGCGGCACGAGCCAGCCGTCTTTATCCGCGACCGTCACGGTAATAAACGAAAGGTCTTGCCCATCGGATTTGATTGTGACATGGTCCGCTTTCATCGATAGCCGGGAACCTGGCCCGGTTGTTTTCATCACGTCTTCGGCCCAACGCTTGCCGTTCCTGTAGGTGACGACTTTCAATTCGCCCGGCTCGTATTTCACATCGTCCCAGCGGAGTCGATATTCGTAAGTGCCTTTCTTCCTGCGGCCAAGCGAGCACCCGTTCAGAAACAATTCCCCTTCGTCGCCTGACGTGTAGACATGCACCGGCGTGATCTGTCCGACGCGCTCGGGCCAGTTCCAGTGCGGCAGGATGTGGGCCATCGGGAAATCGGGACGCCAGTGCGCCTGATAAATGTAGAAACGATCTTTCTTGAAGCCGTCGAGATCAACTATGCCGAAATAGGAACTTCGCGAAGGCACTTTGACACGGCCGAGTTCTTTAAGCTCCCTGGCCATTTGTGTCTGTGCGGCCGGTTCAGTGAAATTCAGCAGCGTCGTCGAGTCGCCACCATAAGGCGTCGGCTCGCCCAGGTAATCAAACCCCGTCCACACAAATTCGCCGGCCGTAAAAGGAAATTCGTCCAGTCCCTTGAATTCGACATCGGGCGGCCAGGCCCAACGTGGCGCGTACAGGTCGTAGGAACTCACTTGGAAATCTGCGCGCCCCTGAAGCTTATCTTCGACGACGGGAAAGAAATATTCACCGCGTGAGCTCACGGTCGATGCAGTCTCACTGGCAAAAAGGGGAATTAACGGATTGCTCTGGCGAAACTTCCCGTACTCAGCAGGCTTGTAGTTATAGCCAAAGACGTCCACTGTTTTCTGAAAACCGTTATAGCCGGCTTCGGTGTAGTTGCACCCGGCCGTCGCTGGGCGCGTCGGATCTTCTTCGTGCGCAATTTTCACGAGTTCTTGTGCGACTTTCTGGCCTTCGGGTGTGCGCTGCTCGCCGATCTCGTTTCCGGTGCTCCAGAGAATAACGCTCGGGTGATTGCGATCGCGCCGAAGTTGCGCGCGCCAGTCCTTCTCGTGCCAGTCGTCGAACAAGAGATGATAATCGTTCTTCTTCTTGCCGCGCTTCCAACAATCGAACGCTTCATCCATCACGAGAAAACCCATGCGGTCAGCCAGCTCGAGCAGCTCCGGCGCGGGTGGATTGTGACTGGTGCGGATGGCGTTGACGCCCATCTCTTTCAAAATCTCAAGTTGCCGCTCGAGCGCGCGCACGTTGAGCGCTGAACCTAGCGGCCCGAGATCGTGATGATCGCAGACGCCCTGGATGCGGACGTGGTTGCCATTAAGAAAGAAGCCTGAATTCGCATCGAA
>DATGVD010000676.1:0-10120 GCA_035300785.1 Pyrinomonadaceae bacterium
ATGATCGCGACCGTGATCGTGACCGCGATCGTGACCGCAATCGTCATCGTGGCCGCGATCGAGATCGAGATCGTGATCGCGATCGAGATCGTGATCGCGACCGAAATCGGAATCGCATCTACGAAAGCACTCGCGTTTACAATTCGTCGAATTATGGCGGGTACCGTTACAGCTCCAATGCTTATGAGCAGGGCTACCGGGACGGCTTGTTCACCGGTGCAAACGATGGCCGCCGAGGGCAGAACTATGACCCTGAGCGTTCTCACTTCTACAGGAGTGGGGCTTCTGGCGGATTCTTCTCATTGTTCGCTAATGGGTCTTACCGGCAAGCTTATCGAGATGGCTTTATGCGCGGCTATCAGGAGGGCTATCAAAACTGGCAGACGCACTTTGTGGGCGGGAGCTTTCGCCGTTAGCTGGCTGCATAGACAGACTGCGAAAGTTTATCCCGCCGCAGGTTGACCTTCAGGAGGTTTCTATAGCTTTTCCCCAGGAGGTGTTCAAATGAGATTGAACTTGGTAAGAACAAGGGTGAGGGTAGTGACCCTGGCTTCGGCGATCCTGGTCGTTGCCTGGGCGGCAACAGTTTCATACGCGCAGGATGACAGAAGGCCGGCTCCAGAGAGTCCCAGAGTTGAGACGCCGAGTCCTCCAAGTCCACCGCCCAGTCCGCCCAGTCCACCACCGAGCGCGCCGAGTGAGCCGCGGAGTAGCGAACCGAGTCGGAATAACGATAACAGCAGCCGGAGCAACGACAGTGGCAGTCGCCGGGATGACTCGAGCCGCGGTTCTTCGAATCGTGGCGGTCGCGATGACAGCTCCGACCGGATACGTCGGAGTGGTGACGGCAACGGGAGCGAGAACCGTCGCGATCGCGCGATTGATAGTGATTCACGCGTCCGAGACAACTCGGGTAACTCAAATCGCAACAACGATCCGAATCGGGGCCGCGGCATCGATAAAGATCGAGAAGGCGATCGCCCAATCGTGCGCGATCCTGACGCTGACCGTAATCGCGGCCGCGGCATTGACAAAGATCGCGAAGGCGATCGTCCGATCGCGCGCGATCCCGACTCTGACCGCAATCGCGACCGCAACCGGGATCGTGATCGCGACAGGGACCGCGATCGGGATCGTGACCGCGACAAGGACCGTGACCGGCATCGGGGTCGCGATCATCATCGATTCCACATCTACGACAACACGCTCATTTACGCGGCTGAAAACTATGGCGGCTACCGTTACAGTGGTAGTGCTTACCAAAATGGCTATCGCGACGGCTTGTTTACTGGCGCTAGTGACGCACGCCGCGGGCAAAGCTACGATCCCGAGCGCTCGCACTTCTTCAGGAACGGAGCTTATCGGTACGACGGGGCATTTGGCGGTCGAGGGGTCTACCAGCAGGCCTATCGCGACGGATTCCTCCGGGGCTATCAGGAGGGATATACGAACTGGCAAAGATATTTTAGCGGCGGGAGTTTTCACCCCTAGCCGGTCGAGCAACTCTGAGGTCGACCAACGCCGCGCCCAGGTAGAGTCGCCGCGTTGCTATCCACACCCGGCAGTCAGGCCAGGAGTTGAGTGAAACGGTTCCAGGCAACGAAATCCGGCTGGACGCGCACGATATGGTGCTGATGATATGGCGAGCCCGCACAGGTGTGCCAAGCTTGTGGAGACGCTCCTGCTGCATAAGTCATCGGCATGTTAATTGCTAATAGACGGCGCACGGAGGGTTAGACATGAAATCCAACAATTTCAGAAACAAAATCGGAAGAATCTTCCTGGCATTGTCGTTCATCGCGGGCATCGGACTGGTATCCAGCTCAGCCGTCCAGGCACAGTGGGACCGGGACCGCGACTACAGACGTAATCAGGACCGCGACTATCGCCGGGACCGCGACCGAGACCGCGACCGGGACCGGGACCGAGACCGAGACCGAGACCGCGATGGGGATCGTGACCGCGATTATCGTCGCAACGATCAGTATGGTCGCAACGGTGGTTATGGGAACGGTGGCTATGGCGGGTACGGCGGCTATAACCAGGTTGCGATGAACCAGGGCTATCAGGACGGCCTCTACACCGGCTCGAATGATGCGCAACGCGGGCAGAACTACGATCCGCAACGGTCTCACTTTTACCGGAACGGCCATGGCAACAACGGCAACTACGGAAATAACGGAAGGTACGGCAACGGATCTTCGCAGGCCTACCGTCAAGGATTCCTTCGTGGTTATGACGAGGGCTTCCGGCGTTATGGTGGTAATCGTCGCAACAACGGCAACTACGGTCGGCGATGGCCGTTTTAGGCGGTGAGCTAATTTCGAGCGCTCAGCCCCGACGCCAGGACGGCGGTTGGAAGATAGATAAATAAGCGGTGTCGTCAGCTTCGGTTGGCGGCGCCGCTTTCCTTTTTTTGCATCCATCTCGCGGTAGATGCGCTGACGCTTCGCATCCCAGCAGCGGCTGTGATATTTAGTGTAGTCCGAAAATTGAAGAGTATCGGCTTGGCGCCAACTTTGTCCTATTGAACGGAGGATTAAATGAGCCAGAGAGTCAGAAGACTTCTAACAGCTTTCGCCTGGTTGATGAGCGTGATGCTGTGTTTTGCTTTCACCGCGACAGCGCAAGAGATGGCCGCGCATCACCACCTCGATACGGGTGCTAATGCGATCACGGCTAACGAGGAAATCATTCAGGACTGGGCGAAAGCCCGCGTTGCTAAATCTCCTCGCCACAGCGAGTGGGTGAAGGTTAAGAACGGAAATCGCGAAGTCAATAGCTATGTTGTTTATCCCGAGATAAATAAGAAGGCAACTGCGGTGGTCGTCATTCACGAAATTTTTGGCATGAGTGACTGGGTGCAACAACTGACGGATGAACTTGCGGAAGCCGGCTATATCGCGATTGCTCCCGACCTGCTTTCCGGCATGGGGCCGAAGGGAGGAGGTTCGAGCGATTTCGACGGCAACAGCGTGCGTCAGGCGATTGGCGCTTTGCCGCCTGACCAGATCACTGCTGACTTGAGCGCAGTCGCTGATTACGTTTCAAAACTACCCGCGGCCAACGGCAAAGTTGTCGTGGCAGGTTATTGCTGGGGCGGCAGCCAGTCGTTTCGCTTCGCCACGAATCGACCCAGCTTAAAGGCCGCGTTTGTTTTCTACGGCACCGCGCCGACGACCGCGCTACCTAATCCGGTGCTCGACAAAACATCGCTCGCGAAGATCGGCGCGCCGGTCTATGGCTTCTATGGCGAAAACGATATGCGTGTGGACGCGACGGTGCCGGGGACTACCGATGCGATGAAAGAATTGAAGAAGACTTTCGATCCGGTGACCTACACCGGCGCCGGCCATGGTTTCATGCGCGCCGGTGAGCCGAACAACCCGGAGCCACCCGCGCCTGTAGCTAAGGGCGATGAAGCCGCCGACAAGAAAGCCGCGGACGACTATCAGAAGGCCCTGGCTGCCTATAAAGCGAACCGCAAAGCGCGCGATGATGCGTGGACACGTTGGAAGGAAATCCTAGGGAAGCTGTAAACATCGACGACTGATGAAAAGAAAACTAGCAGTGCTCACGGCGCCGGTGTTATTCGCGATCGCGTTAATGCGTCCGTGTGAGTTGAAAACAGCCGCCGCGCCAAAAGCCGAAGACGACTTTCAACTCGTCAAAGTCGCCGATGGAGTTTACGCAGCGATTGCGAAATCCGGCGGCCTGGCGTCAGGCAATGCAGGTTTTGTCATCGGCGATGACAGCGTGCTCGTCTTCGATACGTTCTTTACTCCCGCGGCGATTGAAGAACTCATCGCCGAGATCCAAACGCTGACCAAACTTCCGATCAAGTACGCAGTCAACAGCCACTACCATCTCGATCATACCGGCGGCAACCAGGTGTTGATCGCGCGCGGCGTGCCAATCATCGCCCATGACAATCTAATCAAATGGCAGACGACCAGGAACAAGCGCTTCCTGCCCGCGCCGGAAGAATTGCAGAAGCGGCGAGCTGACGCGGCGAAACAGTTGAGCGAAACTCCGGAAGACCAGAAAGACAAGCGCGCGACACTCGAGCGTCAGATTCGTCGTCTCGACGCCATGATGGCTATCAAACTAACGAATCCTACCTTGACGTTCGGTGCAGGAACCGTGCATCTCTATCTCGGAAAACGTGAAGTGATCCTTTCGACTCTGCCGGGCCACACCGGCGGCGATGTGCTCGCTTATGTTCCTGACGCCAACGTAGTGTTCACCGGCGATCTTGGTTGGTCAAAGACCCTGCCTAACCTGGTCGATGCCACGGTGAACGATTGGATCCCGACGCTCGACAAAATCCTCAACCAATATCCGGCGGCGAAGTTCATTCCCGGTCATGGTAGTGTTGCCGAGGCTGCCGAGATCAAGGACTTCAGAGATTATCTCGACGATTTGCGATCACGGGTGAAGCAGGGAATCGCCGATGGCTTGACGGTTGACCAGGCAAAGCTGCAATTGACGCTGCCGGAGAAGTACAAGGCGTTTGCATTTCAGAATTTCGCGACGCCCAACGTCGAAGATATGTACAAGGAATTAACCGGCACCAAACAGATGAATTAGCCCAGAGTATTTAGCGGCGTATCAAGCGGTGGCTCCCGAAATACTCTTTCCACCCTTCACGGAATTGACCGGGCGCAGGTATCGCAGCAATTGCCAACCAACTAAAGCCGCGGCCGTCATCCCGAAGATCACCCAGCCGAGATTGCCAAGTATCTCTACCAGAGCTTGAACGCGACCGCTGAATATTCTGCCCAGCACAACGTACAAGCTCACCCAGAGCACTTCTCCGAGCAAGTCCCAGCAGAAGAATCGAACCCAACCATAGGCCGTCATGCCGCTGGTAAGGTTTATCCAGGGACCGAGTGGTGTGACCAACCAACGACTGAAAAATATTCCCGCACCGCCCCAGCGCTGCGCGAACGCGGCGGCCTGTTTGATCTTAAGTGCCCGGTCCGGTCGACGCTTGATCCGCGACAGAACGTGATGCCCGCCCCAACGGCCCAGGGCATAGCCGGCTTGATCGCCGATCACCGCAGCCCCGCTCGCAACCATGATCACTTGCCACAGTTTCATCTCGCCAAGTTCGACGAACGAACCCGCAGCCACCAGCATTAAGGTCACCGGCAAAGGAACGCCGACTGCGGCGATCATGATCACGGCAAAGAGGACTGGAAGTCCGTACTGCGAGAGCGCCGCTAACAATTGATCGGTGAGATTCAAGGCGACCTCCCGGGCTCGGGCGGCGGTGATTGGCCAGGCGGATGTGAAGAGCGTTCGCGTGCGATCGCGGTTTGCAGGGCGGTGATCAGTTCTTCAACTGAGCGATTCTGCTTTTGCGCGATTTCTCGGATGGGTCGCCGGTCATGGGGCGGGTGGTCAATCGCCAGAGCTTCGTAAAGAATGGGCGGCGGCACGCGATACGAGTGCGCCACGTAGGGAATAGTCATCCAGGGACGTATCGTCTCGTCCTGATGCAAGCGCCAATAGATCGCTCGCCGAACCGTCCGCACGGCAAAGAGCGCCGTGAGCGAGACGATTAGCGCGAAAACTACTACCGCTATCCATTCTTTCCAGCCAAAGCGTTTCATAGGTAGCGCCGTTTCGAGGTAGCGGGTCAGTTTGAAAGAGTGGCACGGGCGTCTCGCCCGTGAATCACGCGCAAGATGCGCGTGCCACAATCAAACTGGCCCACTACCCGTTTCGATTCAGTCTAGCGTACCCGATGATGCCTAACCTATGATGAATGTTCGCCGACGATAGCCAACTGCCTTTTCGGCCAGCCGTGCCGATGAGTTATAAATAAACTTTTCCCATGCCGGCAACTGATCCGAACACCCTCGCTACCAGCGGCGCTCTCGGGCGCCGATCAGCCTTCTCTTCACTTCGTCATCGCGATTTCCGTCTGCTTTGGCTGGGCCAGATTGTTTCGGTCACCGGATCACAGATGCAGATGGTCGCGATCAACTGGCACATATATTTGCTGACGCACTCAGCGCTGGCGTTGGGTATGGTGGGATTCTTTCGCGCCGGCCCAATCATCTTGTGTTCGTTACTTGGCGGAGTCGTCGCCGACGTGATCGATCGCCGGCGGCTGATGATGGTCACCCAGTCGGTGATGCTCACGTGCAGCGCCATCCTGGCGCTGATTACCTTTGGCGGATTACAGCGCGTGTGGCCAATCTTTCTGCTGACCTCAATGGCCTCCGCGGCGTGGGCCTTCGACACCCCGGCGCGACAGTCTCTGATGCCGTCGCTGGTTCCGGCAAAAGATTTTCCCAACGCCGTCAGCCTGAGCATGTTGATGTTTCAGATCGGAATGATTGTGGGACCGGCTTTGGCCGGGTTCGTTCTGGCCAGTCGTGGGCCTGGCCTGGTCTACGCGATGAATGCGGCTTCGTTTGTGGCGGTGATCGGCGGGTTGGCGCTGATGCGCTTCCGAGGACGCCCGGGTGAAGATCAAAGCGCACCAACCCGGATCACGATCGATGCGTTTCGCGAAGGTCTGCGTTTCGTTTGGCACACGCCAATCATCGTGCAAACGATGACGCTGGATTTCGTGGCAACATTCTTCGCTTCAGCAAATCAATTGCTGCCGATCTTTGCTACCGACATCCTGAAGGTCGGGGCGCACGGTTTCGGTTTTCTGGGCGCCGCTCAGGCATCGGGCTCGGTGATCACCGGTTTAGCGATGGCGCGGTTCGGAACCGTGAAGAACCAGGGCAAAGTTGTGATTGGTTCGGTTGCGATTTTTGGCGCCGCCACAGTCGCGTTCGGTGTTTCGAGAGTGTTCTGGTTCTCGCTCCTGATGCTGGCGTTGGCCGGAGCCGCCGACACGGTCAGCACGATCTTGCGCCAAACCATTCGCCAGCTTGCGACGCCAAACAATTTGCGTGGGCGGATGACTTCAATCAATATGGTCTTTTTCATGGGCGGTCCGCAGTTGGGGGAAGTCGAAGCAGGAGCCCTCGCGTCATTGATCGGCGCACCTTTATCAGTCGTGATCGGCGGTGTTGGCTGCCTGGTTGCCGCCGCGTTTACGTTCGTCGCGGCGAAGAAGCTGCGGAGGTATCAGCAGTGAGCGGTGAGCACCGGCTTGCCATGCAAAGCGATCCACGAAGCCACACGAAGCGCTTTGTTCGTGCGATTTGGTGTGGTTTCGTGGATCGTTCGTAATCCGCAAAGAACAGACGAAACAAAACTACGACACTACTGAACTAAGAGATG
Source organism: Pyrinomonadaceae bacterium (assembly GCA_035300785.1). Taxonomy (GTDB): domain Bacteria; phylum Acidobacteriota; class Blastocatellia; order Pyrinomonadales; family Pyrinomonadaceae; genus UBA11740. The sequence continues at coordinate 7,255 of DATGVD010000676.1, forward strand.
ACTTGAAACTTGGGATTTGAAACTTGAACCAGCATGGAGTGGATCCAAATCGAAACAAACACGCATCAGGATCACGTTATCAAGCACGTGCTCGGCGCAACCGTGCTGGGCTGGCTTATTGCCGGCGAAGCGGCGCATTTGCTGCTGGATATCGGATTCCTGTGGACGATTTATCTCGACGCCGAGATGAACCTGTTACCTCAGGGCGTGGCGATTTCAGAGTTGGACGCCGACGAACTCACCAGCGCGGACAAAACGGAACTTGCTTTCGATGCCCAGCTTCTGCTGGATGAAGGTTGCGAGGCCACGGGTTTAAAGCGATTCATGGCTGCGCCGGTTGAATGTTTGATTGTTGAGGCCGAAGTTCTGGCGGCAGATTCAGCACGTCGCATCCTCATTCGCGGAGAAATCTCAAGCATCGAAGTCGAAACTTCTTCTGAAAGTGGTCAGGTAAGTATTCGCGCCGTCTGATTTTCTTCGAGAGAGAGGCGGGTTTCGTTCATGACCTGGTCGCAAGGCTACGATCCGCTGGGCAACGCGGTGTTGTCGACCGCGCTAGCCGCGCTGCCGATTCTGGTGCTGCTCGGAAGTCTGGGCGTCCTCCGAATCAAAGCTCATTACGCGGCCCTGCTCGGGTTGGGTACTTCCCTGATCGTGGCCGTCGTGGTCTTTCGCATGCCGGCGGCGATGATTCTCGCAAGCGCCGGCTACGGTGGTGCGTACGGTTTGTTTCCCATCGGCTGGATCGTGCTCAACGTGATCTTCCTTTATCAGTTGACGAACGAGTGCGGACTGTTCGAGCGCTTGCGTCACAGCATTACCGGTCTCACTCAGGATCGCCGGCTGCAATTGCTTTTGGTCGCGTTTAGCTTTGGCGCATTCATCGAAGGCGCGTGCGGATTCGGCACGCCGGTCGCCGTGACGGGCGCGATTTTGATCGGCCTGGGATTTAGTCCGCTTTCGGCATCGGGTCTGTCTTTGATCGCCAACACAGCGCCGGTAGCTTTTGGCGCCTTGGGCGCACCGCTGATCGGGTTGCAAGGCGTGACCGGTTTGGACTTGAAAGAACTGAGTGCGATGGTTGGACGCCAGCTCCCGTTCTTTTCCTTAATCGTTCCGTTCTGGTTGATCTGGGCATACGCAGGTTTCCGCGGCATGATTGAAATCTGGCCGGCAATTCTGGTGGCGGGTGTCTGCTTCGCGGTGCCGCAATTTCTGGTGTCCAACTTTCATGGCCCCTGGCTGGTCGATGTAGTGGCCGCGATCGTTTCGATTGCCTCGCTCTCCCTCTTCCTGAAATTCTGGCAACCGAAAAACATCTGGCGGCATGAGGTCGGAACCGGGAGCCGTAGCGACCGGGTCGATGACGGATTGCCGATCCCCGGCTCGAAATCCGAAATCCGCAATTCGAAATCCAAAATGCTCCACGCCTGGCTGCCGTGGATCATTCTCAGCGTTGTCGTTTTCGTTTGGGGATTGCCGCAGACGAAAGGATTCCTCGACGGGATCGCCGCGCCAAAGATTCCGATTCACGGTTTAGACAAACTGGTGTTGCGCGTGCCGCCGGTGGTGGCGAAGCCCGCCCCGGAAAACGCAGTCTTCAACTTCAATTTTCTGTCGGCGTCGGGGAGCGGCATCCTGTTCGCCTCGATCATCGCGGGCCTGGCGATGGGATACTCCGTGCGCGGACTTGTGCGGGTCTATTGGAAAACTCTCAGGCTGGTGAGCACTTCGCTTCTGACCATCGCCGCGATGATGGCGATTGGATTCACGACGCGTTATTCGGGCATGGACGCGACGCTTGGGCTGGCTTTCGCGAAGACCGGTTTTCTGTATCCCTTTTTCGGGACGATGCTGGGTTGGCTCGGCGTCGCGCTCACTGGATCTGATACTTCTTCCAACGTCTTGTTCGGCAGCCTGCAAAAGATCACCGCCACGCAGCTCGGCCTCAGCCCGGCGCTGATGGCCGCGGCAAACAGCTCTGGCGGTGTGATGGGGAAAATGATCGACGCGCAATCCATCGTCGTCGCCAGCACGGCGACACGCTGGTTTGGGCACGAGGGCGACATCCTGCGCTATGTTTTCTTTCACAGTCTGGCACTGGCGACGCTCGTTGGGATTCTGGTTTTGCTTCAAGCGTATCTCTTTACGTCCATGATCGTTCGGTAATTATCGAAGCGAGGAGGAGAACATGAAGAAGAGTCTTGCTCTGCTAGCGAGCCTTGCGTTACTTACGGCGAACGCTTTTGCACAAGGCAGCAATAGCTCGCGTGCCGGCGGTTTTCGCGGGCTTATTCTGAACCAAACTACTTCGGAAGATGCGGCGCGAATTTTGGGACAGCCGGCAGCGGACAAAGTTGATCGGCTCGACGTGACCAAAATAAGCAAGTGGCTGGATCCTAAACACAAGGAGAAGATCTTCCGACAGCTTTCGTTCAAGAACGTCGGCGACTTTTCACTTATTCAATTATCATTCCTCGAAAATAAGCTGATGATGATCGAGCTGGAATTCAAAAAGACCATCTTACCCGAAAGGCTCGACGGTATCTTTGGGGTAGAGTTCGCGGTGATCGGAGGGCAATCCGGTCCTTCCGACCTGCCCAATGAACCTGGTAAGTATCCAGTTCGGTTTATTCCGACATACTATCCATTTGACTACAACCTGGTTGGTATTTCCGATAAGACTTTTATCTGGGTGGACTGCCAGACTGGGGACGTGAGCAGGCCAGGCCGAGTTGTCAGAACCCGGCAAATCAGTCGCGCGTTGCAAAGAAAGCAGGCCGGTTGAATTGGTTTCACCGTCGGCCGGTCTAAACATGATATGAGGAGGACGACGCATGTTTCGATATTTGTTTTCATCCCTGAC
>DATGVD010000677.1:0-4684 GCA_035300785.1 Pyrinomonadaceae bacterium
TCGCGCCATACGCTCTATCCGGTGACCGCGATGTACACGTTGTACTCGGTTACTATGATCGTCGTTGGATTTCGCTCCGGGCGGCCGCTGACGGCGTTCGCATTTTTCCTGGGCGGAATTCCGGTCTGGACTTTGTTCGAATACTTGTCGCACCGCTACATTCTGCACGCACACTTCAAACGGTCGAAGCATAAATACAAGTTTTATAAGACGCTGGCCAACAAATATTTTGACCCATTGCACTGGGAGCATCACGAGCGACCCTTCGACGGCAAGCATATCAACGGCGAATGGAAAGATATGCTGCCGGTTTTTGCGATCTCGATCCTGTTGAGTTTTCTACTTCCGGCTTACAGCGCTCCGATGCTGATGGCCGGAGTCGTGCAATCCTACGTACTCGAAGAATGGGTTCACCATTGCGTACACTTCTACAACTTCCGGAATCCTTATTTCAGATACATCAGAAAGCACCACATTTATCATCACACCTCCAGCGGCATGGAGAGAGGGTTTGGTTTCACGAGCGGGATTTGGGATATCGTTTTTAAGACTCGCTTTCCCGAACACGTTCGGCATCGCTTGTACGGACGCGGAAAAACACGAGAGCACCCGCATGCTGAGCGGATAGTTTCCCAGCCCTAGTCTTAATTCGCCAATCACATGACGCAGCCAAGTTATGCCCTGGTCACCGGCGCATCGCGTGGCCTGGGTAAGTACTTTGCGCGCGCCCTCGCCGCCCGCCAGCAGCACCTCGTGCTGGCCGCGCGAGACAAGGACCGGCTGACGGCGATTGCTGTTGAGCTGGAAAAGACCCACGGGATTCGCGCGGAGACGCTCGTCCTGGATCTGGCGAGTCCGGGAGCCGGCGGGCGTTTGGCTGAGCAGTTGAAAGATCGCGGGCTGAAGATCGATCTCCTTGTGAACAACGCGGGCTTTGGCGATTCGGGCGAGTTCCTGAAGCTTTCGCTCGCGCGCCAGTTGGAGATGATCAACTTGCAGAACGCCACGGTCGTCGAACTAACTTACGAGCTGCTCCCGGCGATGATCGAACAGCGACGCGGTGGCATCGTCAACGTCTCTTCGATGGCCGGCTTCCAGCCGGTTCCTTACGCGACGATTTATTCCGCGACGAAATCCTTTCTGACTACCTTCTCCCTGGCTCTGGAGGCGGAGATGCGCCGGTACAAGGTGGCCGTGGTCACGGTTTGCCCCGGACGTTTGCGCGCCGATCCTGAAGAGCCCGAGGAGGGCGAGCGAAAACAGGTCCCGGGCGGCGAGCAATCACACGAAGAAGTCGTCCAATCTGCTTTGCAAAAACTCGATCGGGGCGGTGGTCTTGTAATTCCCGGCGCGATGAATAAATTCGCGGCTTTCGCCGTAGCGTTTGTTCCGCGCAGCAGGCTCGCCCGGCTGATCGGCAAGCTGACGAAGAAGCAATACCTGCAAACGTAAACCGTGCGGTTGATTCGTGAGCACCGTTAGTCTCTGAGTTTGAACCAAAGCAAAAAGACACTAGCTGAGTGTCGCCACGTTCGCGCGCCTCTTCAGCCACTGATATACTCACGCCTGCGCGCAGAACACAGGGATGGTTTCCACAAGTTCAGCACTGCTCACTAACGCCCTCGCCGCCGAAGAAGAAAAACTTCTGGCCTGCGTTCACTGTGGTCTTTGTCTGGAAGCATGTCCGACCTACGTGGCTACCGGCGACGAGAACGACGGCCCGCGCGGCCGCCTCTACCTGATGCGCGCGGTCAAGGAAGAGCGTTTGGCGGTTGAGTCGCCGACGTTTGAAACGCATATCGATCGCTGTCTTGGTTGTCGCGCGTGCGAGGCGGCGTGTCCCGCCGGCGTGGAATACGGGCAGTTGCTGGAAGCGGCGCGGGCAGACATCATGCGGGCGCGGCCGCACCGCGGTCCTACTTATTCACTGCTCAGATTTGCCTTGCGCCATGTTTGGCTGAAGCCGAGGCGTCTACGCGCCGCTTTCGCCTTTGCGCGCTTTCTCCGCGACTTCAAGGTGGCACGAGTTTTATTGAAGACGAAATTCGCGCGCGAGATGTCGCCGCAGTTTGAGTTTGCGCTGGAGCTGCTTGATAGCTCGGCAGGTTACAGAGACGGGAGCGGTAGCGACCGGGTGCATGCGGTACCGGCGAACCACCGGCAAGACGGCACCCCAGCCGGGATCCCCGGCCGGGGACTCCGCGCTGCGGGCACTCCGACGGTGCTTCTCTTCAAGGCCTGTGTCACCGAAGGATTGTTTCAGCGAGTGAATGAGGCCACTGAGCGAGTGCTGGCAGTTAATGGCTGCGCAATGCAGGCGCCCGCGAATCAGGTTTGCTGCGGCGCGCTGCACGCGCACGCCGGCGATCTCGATGGCGCGCGGACTCTGGCCCGAAAAAACATTGACGCGTTCACCAACAGTGAGGAGAATCGCAACGCGCCGATCGTTTCCAACGCGGGTGGCTGCGGCGCGATGCTGGTTTCTTACGCGCATCTGCTCGCCGGTGACGCGAAGTACGCCGGACCGGCGCGGGCATTCAGCGCCCGCGTGCGCGACGTCGGGCAGCAACTCGAAGCCATTGGCTTTCGCAATGGCGCGGCGATCGGATCGACCCGCACGACTTACGACGCTTCTTGTCATCTGCTGCACGGCCAGCACGGCGCCGACGCCTCTCTGAAAATGCTTTGGGCGATTCCGGATTTGAACTTCGCGCTGTTGCCGGGCAGCGACGTATGTTGCGGCGGCGCGGGCGTGTACAACTTGATGGAGCCTGAGTTGTCCGGAGAAGTGCTTGGAGAGAAGCTCAAGAACATAGAACAGTGCGGCGCGAAGGTTCTGGCGACCGGGAACGCGGGCTGTCACATGCAAATCGCTGCCGGCGCACGTGTTGGGGGAATGGAGTTGCAAGTCTGTCATCCGGTCGAGCTGCTTGACGAATCGTATCGGCGCGCCGGGTTGTATGAAGAAAGTGGGAATCAATAAGAAGAGCGTTAACTTCGTAACCCTGGCGATCTTCGCCCCGGTGCTAATTCTGGCGGGCGTTGCCGGATTTCTGGTCCCGCCACGACTCAGTCTCACCAGCGGCGCCGCGCCTTACAATGTCTTCCATATCTTCTTTGGAACTATCGGCCTGATTATTCTCTGGACGCGGAAAGATTCGCTTGTGAGTTTCTTTAATTTTGGCTTTGGGTGGATTGATCTTTACCAGGCGCTCGCAAGTTATGCGAATCTTCCGCCCAAACAATATTTTCTTTGGACGCGGACGGATGATGTTTTGCACATCCTGATTGGGTCGGCGCTCGTATTTATTGGTGGTTACGGATTATTGAAGCGTGAGAGGAGATGACAGATGAGTGCCACAGCACGCGCGCGGGAAGAAAGACCGGCTTTGGATCTTACGGCTCTGCGACGAATGAGCTTCAAGGAACTCGACGCGCTCTATCGCGCAGGGAAGCGACCCTCAGCGCTGTCTGATCTGGATGGGGATGCCAGAGGCGCGATGTTGGCGTGGCGCTCTCCGGCCAGTGGTCCGCTGGCGTGGATGCTGCGCAGCTTTGGCGCTTCGACGGCTTTCCCGTGGGCAGGTAAAACGTTTAAGAGCCAGACCAGTGATCTAGGCGAAGGCATCAACCGCGTCAAGCTTTTGGGCAAGCGGCGCTGGTTTCCGTTCAAGACACGCTTCGAGGCGTCGTTCCTGGATGGCCAACCCACGTTCCGTCTGGACTACTCAGGTCCCGCCAACCCGCCCTTCATCCGATCGATCGTCGACGAAGTGCGTGAAGTAGCGCCGCGGCTATACATGGGACCGGCGGCGCTGTTGGTGAAAGGCAAGCCACGCCCCATTTTGTTCTTTGCAGTCTCACTTCGATGACAGCACTCGTCCGCTAACAATAGTAAGCGTTACGTTCCCGTCTTGATCCAGAGCGACCAGATCGGCGCGCTTGCCTTCTTCAATCGAGCCACAGTCCTGATCAAGTCCGAGCACGCGCGCTGGGTTGGTTGAAGCCATGCGCGCAACCTCAACTTCTGTGGCGCCGAGCGACGACATCATTCGCACCGCATCGAGCATCGTTATTACCGAGCCGGCAATGCTGCCGCGCGCGTTCTGCGTCCGGCCGTTCTTGACAGAAATTCCCTCGCCCCAGATTTCATAGTTGCCGTCGCCGAGTCCAGCGGCCGCGATCGCGTCGCTGATCAATGAAATACGCTCCGCGGTCCTGGTTCGAAGAATCAGTCTGAGCATCATCGGATCGATATGAATCCCGTCGGCGATCACGTCGCAGGTAACGTCATCGTGAAGCAAGCCCCAGCCTACAGGTCCCGGCGCGCGATGATGCAGCGGGGGCATCGCGTTCATGAAATGCGTCAGGTGGCGGGCTCCCGCTGCTAACGCCTGGTCCAGCACATCGAGGCTGGCGCGCGTGTGGCCGATCGAAATTATCCAGCCGCGCTTGCGGAGTTCACTGATTAGCTCAATCCCGCCTTCGATCTCCGGGGCGAGCGTCATCATATGGACGGCGCTTTCGTCTTTGATGGCCGGCAGCGAGTCAAGGTCGGCCCTGCCTGAGAAAGTCCGAAAGTGTTCGCGATGAAGTGCGCCGCATTGTTCGCTGTTCACGAAGGGGCCTTCGTAGTGGACGCCCAGAATGCGCGCGTGACAGGTGTCTAGAGTACCGACTTCAG
>DATGVD010000678.1:0-3595 GCA_035300785.1 Pyrinomonadaceae bacterium
TATTCCTGTGTGTACCAGAAAGTGCAGTCATCTACCGGGTCGATTGTCATATCACTATAATCTCCCCACCGATTGAGGCCGCCAGTTTGACTGCCCGCGCCGGCGAAGAGTGTTGTTTCGCCCTGAGTCAGCATATTGAGCGGATCGTTAAAGAGCCGCCCGGCGTAGCGGATCTGCGGGTTGATCGATGAGCTCGAAGCGCTGTAGCCGACGGCGAGATTTCCCTGCTGGTCCATTGCCGCGCTGCCCATCCAGCGCCAGGTCGTGTCCGGTTGGTAAGTGCTCTCCTGGAAAACCGTTACTGGTCCGGAGGTCACGTTGCGCAGCTCGAACCAGCGGACTCCGGACACACCGCCCGAGCTCACGCTGAAGTTCCCCACGACCGCTTCGTGGTCGCCAAAGTTTCGATAGGCCAGGCGGAACATCAAACGGTCGCCAATGCCATCGACCCTGTTGGTAGTGCCCAGTTGGGGCACGCAATTCCGCGTCGTGGCGCAGAGCAGCGAAAAGCCTGCCGCGGCGGGGCTGGAGAAGAGGGTAAAGGTCGAGTTCGCCGGCGTGACAAAGTCGACGTGGAAATGGAAGACCCTGTAGGCGCCGGTGCTGGGAAATTCCACGAACGATGCCGGAGCGCCGACCGGTGGAGGAATTGAGCCGTCGAGGTCACTGGGAAGGTAGACATCTTCGCTTGCTCCACCGGTGATTCCGGTGCTGACGAAGGTGGCCGGAAGACCGAGGAGCATCTTCGTCCGGTCAAAGGCGAATGGCTGCGGGCCAAGGAATGCCGTGCCTGCCGAGTTGAATACGTTCATGCTCATGTAGTAAGCATCGGGCCAGACACTCAGATGGGGATAATCGAAGAAGTTGGAACCCAGGTGAAAGTCGTAGCGGTTAAAGCTGCCGGTGGCATCGCTCGTGGTTGACACTGCGATGCATTCGTCTGTCGGCACGCTTACACCGGCGAATTGGGTAATGACCCAGCGGTTGGCGATTTGATCGTAGAGCACGACTGGGTCGCCACTTCCATTGTTTTGGCAAACGCCGCCAAAGCCACTCCAGAGCGTAGTGATGCCTGAAGGACCCAACAACGACGCGCCCGTTGTCTTGTCAAAGACTTGGAAGCCTTCGTTGACTATTTGGACGTATTGCGTCGCGCCCACTTCGCCGTTCGTGTCGGGCGGTGCGCAGTTGCACGCCACGCCAGGGAAGGCGATGCCGTCAAAGTTGAGGAGCGGGCTGGGCATATTGAGTCCCGCGAAAGCCGCCACCGAACTGGCCGACTGAACAGCCGTGTCGGGGCTGTCCTTATGTTTGAGTGAGGCGGGCACCTTTGGGTTTTCGTTAGCCTCGTGCTCGACCTTTTTTGCCACCTTCTCCTGCTTCATTTCGCGCAGCGGCGGTGACGTATCGTTGTGAACCGAGGCGCCTACGATTACGCTGCTCTTTTCGTTCTGGCCCGTACTGCGCATGGGCACAGGTGCCACTGACAGGCTCTTCTCGGCGGGCAACTCTGTGGATCGCTTGGCCCCAATAATTTGGGGAAGCACTATTACTGTGGTGGTGAGCAGCAAAGCTGCCGCGATTACTATCAGCCATCGTTGTCGCGTTTTCATTTTTGGCCTCCAAAATTCGTTGAGCATTTGGTTGTGGGGGTCGAGACGGTCGGGGAGTATAACACCGCCGACTTTTCCGGGGAAGCAAAATCTTTATCTGCGTCCGCGATCCAAAAGGCGGCGAATCATTTGCGGCAGCAGGAGCGAGGCCTGCAGAAGAGAACCCGACGTGAATCGTCGGGCCAGGCCGCGAAACAGCCGGCCTGCTTCCGGCGTGTACTTGAACCACCAAACATCGGGCATGAACGAAATCCAATTCACGTGGATATGCTGGCGAGAGACTAGTTCCATCAAACCGGCGCGGCCATGCGTGTGGCCAAAGCCGCTCTGTTTGACTCCGCCCCACGGGGTCTGCGCGATGGCGTGCGTGTAAAGAACTTCGTTAACCGTGACCGTGCCGGCGTCGATGCGCTCGGCTAAACGCTTTCCGCGCGCGATGTCGCGGGTCCAGACGCTCGCGGTCAGGCCGTAGATGCTGTCATTCGCCAGCCGCACTGCTTCGTCATCAGTCTTGAAAATCATGATCGGAAGCACCGGACCGAAGGTTTCTTCGCGCATTACGTCCATCTCATGATCGACGTTTGTCAGCACGGTTGGTTTGAAGAAAGGTCCGGGCGCATTGGGGACGCGCTCGCCGCCGGTGAGCGCCACCGCACCTCGCGCCGTGGCCTCGTAGACGTGTCTTTCCACGATCCTTAGTTGACGCTCGCTGGTCATCGCTCCGATATCTGAATTCTTAGTTGTCGGGTCACCCTGGCGCAGCCGCTTCGTTTCCTCGACCACCGCTTTGATAAACTGCGGCGCGATGCTCTCGTGAACGTAACAACGTTCAACTGCGGCGCAACATTGTCCGGAATTTGCGAAAGCGCCCCAGATGGCGCCGCGCGCGGCATTCTCGATATTGGCGTCGTCCAGGACGATCATCGGATCCTTGCCGCCGAGTTCAAGCACCACCGGCGTCAGATATTTCGCCGCCGCCTCAGCAACGCGCTTGCCGGTCGCGACGCTGCCGGTGAACATGATCTTGTCCACGCCTGCGCCTACCAACGCGGCGCCCGTCGAGCCGTCGCCGGTCACCACCTGCAACAACCCGTCAGCCAACCCCGCGCCTGCGAATACGTCTTTGATCTTCAATCCTGTTAGGGGTGTCAGTTCACTCGGTTTCAGCACGACCGCGTTGCCGGCCATCAGGGCCATCACCACTTCATCGAGCGGCGTCGCCCAGGGAAAGTTCCATGGCGAAATGATCCCGACGACGCCCAGCGGCTTGCAAACCCTGTAAGACGAGCGGCCCATCCACGCGTACAAGCCCAGGCCAATGCGCTCGCGCCGCAGCAACGCGCCCGTGTGCCGCGCGAAGTAGTGCATCAGGTCAAGCGTCGGCACGATTTCCATCGCGATCGCTTCGGCTACGGGCTTGCCGGTTTCGCGAGTGATGAGCAGAGCGATCTCCTCGAGTTCCTTCAGAACGATCCGGCGGGCTTTCATAATCACGCGCGCGCGCTCGCGGAACGACGCGCGCGCCCATGCGCTCTGAGCAACACGCGCGCGACCAACTGCGCGCGCCACGTCCTCAGGCATCGTCAGTGGTGCGCTGCCAATCTCTTCGCCGGTGGCCGGATCGTGGGCGATAAGTTGAGCAGTCTCTAGTTTGGCGGGAATGCTTTGGGCCATCGCGAGAGATTATCGCCCAGAACTCTGCTATTTGTCAGTACCACCTGCCGTAACGGGTGGACCAATTGACTCTTTGACCCATGCGCTACCGCGGGTGGTACTGACTTCATACTCTCGGCTACAATACGACTCCCATTTCGAACCGATTGAGGAGAGACGATGCTCAAACCGCAGCTTACCGAGTTCATGCGCCGCATGGACCCCAAATCAATCGCCATCATTCCCGCCGCGCGCGAGGCCGTGCGCTCTCACGATACGAATTATCGCTATCGCCAGAATTCAGATTTTTTCTACCTGACTGGATTTGA
>DATGVD010000679.1:0-10734 GCA_035300785.1 Pyrinomonadaceae bacterium
GGCGACAACGTGGAAATGAATATCGAGCTGATCGCGCCGATTGCGATGGAGAAAGGCCTGCGCTTCGCCATTCGCGAAGGCGGCCGCACCGTCGGCGCCGGCACGGTTAGTGAGGTCGTGGAGTAATTATGCCGCGTGACAATATCGTATTGCAGTGTACTGACTGCAAGAGTCGCAACTACGTTACAACCAAGAACAAGAAGACCACGACGGACCGTCTGGAGTTAAGTAAGTTCTGCCGGCGCTGCCGTAAGCACACGGACCACAAGGAAACGAAGTGAAGAACCGACGCGGAGAAGGGGAGACAGGGAGACACGGCGACAATTCGACTCTGCTCCGCGCCGCCCTTTCTCCCTATCGCCGTGTCCGGTGACCAGAGGGGTATAGTGTCAACGGTTAGCACGTCGGTCTCCAAAACCGAAAGTCCGGGTTCGAATCCTGGTACCCCTGCCAAAAGGGCTGGAAAGAAGTTCGCGGGTTGAAGAACGAAGACGAAAACGAATTGAGTGGCCTCGGCGAGCCGCCCGCAGCACGCGATACTTCTGTGGAAAAACCAATCGGCGCGCCTCGTCCACGAGCGGCCGCATTTGGCGAGGGAGCAGAGGGCAGGGCTGTCAGGCGCGAGCGCGGACTGGCAGGATCGCGCACCGGATTTATCCAGCGCACCACGCAGTTCCTGCGTGACACGCGCGCGGAAATGCGGCGCGTTTCGTGGCCGACTGCGAACGAAGTCAAGAACACGACGATCATTACCCTGATAGCAGTTGTTTTCTTTGCGATTTACTTATTCAGCGTCGATCGCGTCTGGGCGTTTCTGATTGATCATTTGCGCACCTGGCTCGGAGGTTAGGACTGACAAACTCAATGAAGCAGTGGTTCATTCTTCATACGTATTCGGGACACGAAAAGAAGGTTTGCGAAAGCCTGAAGGCTCGTGTGTCCGGCACCGAACTGCAGGACGCTATTACCGAAGTGCTGGTGCCGACTGAGACCGTCGTCGAGATGCGTGGCAACAAGCGCATCGAATCGTCGCGCATGTTTTATCCGGGTTACGTGCTGGTGGAAATCGATTGTGATGAGCGCGGCCATATCCCGGACAATGTTTTTCACGCGATTCGATCGACGCCGAAGGTGACAGGATTCGTCGGCGGCCAGAGCCCAACCCCGCTGACCGCGCAGGAAGTCGATCAGATAGTTAATCAGCAGGCCGCGGCGGCCGAGAAGCCTAAGCCGAAGTTTTCATACGCGGCCGGCGAGACGGTTCGCATCAAGTCGGGCCCGTTCCAGAGCTTCACCGGCAAGGTTGAAGAAGTTAACGAAGACAAATCGACGCTGAAGGTCACGGTTACGATCTTCGGACGTTCGACGCCGGTTGAATTGAATTTTCTGGACGTAGAGAAAGTGACGTTTACGGAAGAGGAATAATGGCAAAGAAAGTCTCAGGCTATATCAAACTTCAGGTCCCGGCTGGTAAGGCCAATCCGGCGCCGCCCATCGGCCCGGCGCTGGGCCAGCACGGCGTTAACATCATGGAATTCTGCAAGGCCTTCAATGCGAAGACCGCGCAGATGGATCCTGATCTCAAAGTCCCGGTCGTGATCACGGTTTATGCCGATCGTTCGTTTACTTTTGAAACGAAAACGCCGCCGGCGGCTGATCTGCTAAAGAAAGCCGCGGGTTTGGAAAAGGGCTCAGGCAATCCGAAGAAGGAAAAGGTGGGCACAATCTCGCGCAAGAAGATCGAAGAGATCGCGAAGACGAAGCTCCCCGATTTGAATACAACCAATCTGGAGAGCGCCATGCGCACGATCGAAGGAACCGCGCGCCAGATGGGATTGACCGTCGAGTGATTTCGGATTGCGAATTTCGGATTGCGGATTTGACCCGCACCGGGATCGCTGTTGACAAGAGAGGGAGAGGTGAACGTGCGCAAGCTCGCTCTGCGCGTTGCAAATTCGCAATTCGCAATTCGAACTTCGCAATCGGACCTCGCTTGCACCTCGGAGTTGTAAAATGAAGAAGCACGGAAAGAAATATCGCGCGGCGCTGGAAAAGCTCGAAGCCGGCCGCAAGTACGGACTGGACGACGCCGCGCAGAAGATCAAAGAAGTTGCGTTTGCCAAGTTTGATGAGACGGTTGAGTTGACGATCTGGCTGGGAGTCGATCCGCGCAAGGCCGATCAACTGGTGCGCGGCACGCTGGTTTTGCCGCATGGTCTTGGCCGATCGAAAACGGTACTGGTAATCGCCCAGGGCGAGAAGATCAAAGAAGCCGAGGAAGCCGGAGCGGATCTCGTCGGCGGCCAGGATATGGTTGATAAGATCAAGGGCGGCTGGCTTGAATTCGACGCCGTGATTGCCACTCCCGACATGATGCGGCTCGTCGGCGGCCTCGGCAAGGTGCTGGGCCCGCGTGGTCTGATGCCTAATCCGAAGACCGGCACGGTGACCTTCGACGTCAAGACTGCCGTCAAGGAAACCAAAGCCGGCAAAGTGGAATATCGCACCGATAAGACCGGAGTGATTCACGCCGCGGTCGGCAAAGTTTCCTTCGACGCGGACAAAATTGCCGACAACGCGCGGGCTATGATCGAAGCGGTGGTGAAAGCGAAGCCATCGTCGGCCAAAGGCAAGTACATGAAGAAAGTTAATCTGGCGCCAACCATGGGTCCCGGTGTGCCGCTCGACGAAGCTGCATTTGCCAGGTGAGTGAGGAGAGCAGATGAAGAACAAAGCCCAAAAACAAAAAGACCTCGAAGCACTCACGAGCCAATTTCAGCAAGCCAAAGCGGCGATGTTGGTAAGCTTTACCAGGATGACCGTTGGCAAGGATCAGGAATTGCGCCGTCAGTTGCGCGAAGCCGGAGTCAGTTATGCGGTGGTGAAGAATACTTTGGCGCGCAAAGCCGCGGCGGGCACTCCGCTCGAGCCGATGACCGAGCAGTTCAAGGGTGTGACCGCCGTGGCGCTGAGCACGAGCGATCCGGTGGGACTTTCAAAAGCGATTGCGAAGTTCAGCAAGGCGAATCCTGAGATTTTCAGTTTCAAGACGGGCCTGGTCGAAGGCAAAGTCATCGAGCTTCGCGACGTCGAAGCTATTGCCAGTCTGCCATCGCGCGATGAGCTGCTGTCCAAGGTCTTGTTCCTGATCAACTGTCAGGCGCAAAGGCTGGTGACGGTGCTGCAGGCAGTGCCGCGCAACCTCGCGATCGTGGTCGAACAGGTGCGCGCGCAGAAAGAAGCGCAGGGCGCCTAAGGAAATTACGCATTTCGAAATTCGAATTTCGAAATTAGGTTAACGGCCGTCGCGCTTGTCAGTGGGCGGCCACGGAATGGCGAGCGGAAAGCGGAGATGCAAACCGCCGACGTCGCCGGCGAAAATCGGCAAACTAATGTTTGCGAGAATGAATGCAGGAGAATTGAATCATCATGTCCGATAAATTGCAGGGAATTGTCGATCAGATCAAGGAGCTTACTTTGCTCGAAGCTTCGGAGTTGGTGAAGCTTATGGAAGAGACCTTCGGAGTTTCAGCGGCAGCAGCTGTAGCAGCGGCTCCCGCTGGGGCTGCTGCCGGTGGTGGCGAAGCGGCTGCGGCGGCCGAAGAGAAGACCGAGTTTGACGTGATTCTGCAAGCCGCCGGTGGCAACAAGATTAACGTCATCAAGGTGGTTCGCGAAGTCACGGCCCTGGGTCTGAAAGAAGCGAAGGATCTGGTCGAAGCGGCCCCGAAAGCGGTAAAAGAAGGCGTTTCCAAAGAGGAAGCCGAGACCGTCAGGCAGAAACTCGCGGACGCGGGCGCGACCGTTGAGGTTAAGTAGGGCCACGATCTGAAGTTTGGTTGGGAGTCTGCAGGCGGTTT
Organism: Pyrinomonadaceae bacterium; assembly: GCA_035300785.1. Taxonomy (GTDB): domain Bacteria; phylum Acidobacteriota; class Blastocatellia; order Pyrinomonadales; family Pyrinomonadaceae; genus UBA11740. Next base: position 3,861 of record DATGVD010000679.1, read on the forward strand.
GAACCTCAAGCCGCGCGACTCCGGACTTTTTTCGGCCGCTTGACACTTCGTTGTTTGGCGGTTAAATTTGGGGAGTATTGAGGCGCTGCGTTTACTCCCGGAAAACTTGGACGAAGGCAATCGCTTTTCATTTCTGAAGCGGTCGGGGAATCTTGCGCTCCGACCGCGCCGACGTGTGTTTCGGCTGGCGATTGAAGAGAAGCGGCGTAACTGGCGACGATCGGGAGCACTGATAGGGAGCACTCATGTCTGCAAATTTACTTGAAACCGTGAACACTGGTTTGGGCCGGCGAACTAGCCAGGCCCCGGAACGGCACGATTTTTCCAAGATCAAAACTGCGGTGCCGATTCCGAATCTGATCGAGATTCAACGCGAATCATACAACCGTTTTCTACAGATGGACCTGCTGCCCGAAGAGCGCCAGAACACGGGGCTACAATCCGTTTTCAAATCTGTCTTTCCCATTTCTGACTTTCGCGAGACGGCGACCCTCGACTTTGTCGAGTATCACATCGGCAACTGGCAATGTAAGTGCGGCAATCTTGAAGGATTGAAGTATCTGCGCGCTGCCTGCAAAAGCTGCAAAGCCAGCATCAAGGTGGATCCCCTGCGACCGGGCGAAACGCTGTGTCACGTCTGCGGCACGTTCAACTCAGTGCGGCCCGAGCTCTGTCCGAATTGCGGCGAGCCGGTCGGACTAAAGCACAAACACGATCAGCAGGAGTGTCAGGAACGCGGCATGAGCTACAGCGTGCCGTTGAAGGTCAAGATCCGCCTTACTGTTTATGACAAGGATCCGGACACGAACGTCAAATCGATTCGCGACATCAAGGAAGAGGAAGTCTTTTTCGGCGAAATTCCGCTGATGACCGACAACGGTACGTTCATCATCAACGGCACTGAGCGCGTTATCGTTTCTCAGCTGCATCGATCTCCGGGCGTCTTTTTCAAGCGCGGCGCTCTCTTTATCGCGAAGATCATTCCTTATCGCGGCTCGTGGGTAGAATTCGAATATGACCAGAAGAACTTGCTCTACGTGCGCGTCGGCAAGCGAAAGTTTTTGGCCACGATCTTTCTGCGCGCGCTGGGCATCTGGTTGAATTCGACTTTCACCAGCAAATCGTTCGGCAGTGACGGCCAGCTGGAAGAAGCGGTCAAGAGCTCGACCTTCAGTGACGAAGATCTGCTGCGCGCTTTCTACGTGGTTGATGAAGTGCGCGTGGATGACGGTGGCTTGATGGTGCAGGTGCCCGAGACCGGGCCAACGCACCTCATCGGGATGAAAGTGGACTTTGAAATCAAAGGCCGCGCTCCCGATCCGATCGTGCGCAAGGGAAAAGAAATTACCAGGACCTCGCTCGAAGGGTTGCGCAAGGCGAACATCGGCGAAGTCGAGATTGATGCCGCGCAGTTCGAAGGCGCGTATGCCGTCGCCGATATCGTTAACACTGAAACCGGCGAAGTAATTCTGGAAGCTAATAACGAAATCAGTACGACGAAGCTTCAGGAAATTGCCGAAAGCGGCGTGGAGAGCTTCTCGATTTTCTTTCCGGAGCGCGACGACGTCGGAGTGGTGATCGCCCAGACCTTAAAGAAGGACACGATCAACAAACCGGTGGACGCCTTGCTCGAAATTTACCGCAAGATGCGACCCGGCGATCCGCCGACGGTGCAGACTGCCTACCGCTTGCTGGAAGGAATGTTCTTCGATCCGCGCAAGTTCGATTTCTCGCGCGTGGGCCGGCTGAAGTTCAACATCAAGATGGGCAAGCCCGAGAGGCTGCGGATCGAAGATCCACTGCTCGAGGCGAGCGACTTCTTCGAGGTGGTGAATTACGTTCTGAAGATGCGCAAGAACCCCGTCGATGACGAGAAGAAGCCGATCTATCGGGCTGACGACATCGATCACCTGGGGAATCGGCGCGTCCGGGCCGTGGGCGAGCTTTTGGAAAACCAGTTTCGCATCGGGCTCGAGCGCATGGAGCGCGCCATCAAAGAGAAGATGTCGATCCACCAGGAAATGCAGACGACCATGCCGCGCGATCTCATCAACGCCAAGCCGGTGACGGCCGCGGTGCGTGAGTTCTTCGGCTCGTCACAGCTTTCGCAGTTCATGGATCAGACGAATCCGCTTTCCGAGATTACGCATAAGCGGCGCCTGTCAGCGCTGGGACCGGGCGGCCTGAGCCGCGAGCGCGCGGGGTTCGAAGTGCGCGACGTGCATCCTACTCACTATGGCCGCATCTGTCCGATCGAGACGCCTGAAGGTCCGAACATCGGATTGATTTCTTCGCTGGCCTGCTATGCGCGCATCAACGAGTTTGGGTTTATCGAAGCGCCGTACCGGAAAGTCGTCAACGGCGTGGTGACTGAGTTTGTGCGCATCAGAAACGGCGGCGATACAAAGTTCAAGCCCTTCGACCATGTGCCGGCTGAAGATGTTGAGAAGGCCAACAAGCGCGTCGGCGCCCATGGCGTGAAGGCGAGTTTTGAGCCCGATCCGTTTTATCTGACCGCTTGGGAAGAGGACAAGCACGTTGTCGGTCAGGCCAACATTGCCCTGGACGAAAACGGCTACATCGTTAACGACCGCAACGCGGCGCGTAAGGCCGGCGAATTTATCCTGGCCCAGCGTGACGAGATCGAATTCGTGGACGTGTCGCCAAAGCAGTTGGTTTCGGTGGCCGCCTCGCTGATTCCGTTCCTCGAGAACGACGACGCGAACCGCGCGTTGATGGGTTCGAACATGCAGCGCCAGTCGGTACCCCTGTTGCGCGCCGAAGCGCCGTATATCGGCACGGGAATGGAAGACGTGACCGCGCGCGACTCTGGCGCAGTGGTTATCGCCCGCCGCGATGGCGTCGTTGACTACACCGATTCCGAGCGCATCATCGTCAAGGCTGATCATAATGTTGACGGCACGATTTCACGCGAAGTAACCGCCGACATCTACACGCTGATCAAGTTCAAGCGTTCGAACCAGAACACCTGCATCAATCAGCGCCCAATTGTCCACGTGGGCGAGCGGGTGGCGAAAGGCCAGGTAATTGCCGACGGCCCGTGCACCGATCGCGGCGAACTCGCGCTGGGACGCAATGTTTTGGTGGCGTTCATGCCGTGGCGCGGTTACAACTTTGAAGACGCCATTCTGGTTTCCGAGCGTCTGGTGAAAGAGGATTACTACACGTCGATCCACATCGAAGAGCTGGAGATCGAAGCCCGCGACACGAAGCTTGGTCCCGAAGAAATCACTCGCGACATTCCCAACGTCGGCGAAAACATGCTGCGCGATCTGGACGAAAGCGGCATCATTCGCATCGGCGCGGCAGTCAAGCCCGGCTCGATCCTGGTTGGGAAAGTAACGCCCAAAGGCGAGACGCAGTTGACCGCGGAAGAGAAACTCCTGCGGGCGATCTTTGGCGAGAAAGCGGCGGACGTGAAAGACGCTTCGCTGGTTTCGCCTCCGGGAATCGACGGCACGGTCGTTGATGTGCAGGTGTTCACCCGCAAGGGTCAGGAAAAAGATCAACGCTCGCTTTCGATCGAAACCGGCGAAGAAGAGCGCCTGCGACGCGACCTCGAGGACGAAATCCGAATTCTTCACGAGCAGCGGGACGAGCGCATCTACGAATTGTTCGAAGGCCGCAAGCTTTCGCACGACCTGACAGTAAATCGCGAGGTCGTAATCCCCAAGGGAGAACCAATCACGCGGGAGATGTTGCAAGCCGTAGAGCCCAAGGCTTTGCGCAAAGCTCATGTGGCTTCGTCGCGCGTGGACGCGGCCGCGGAGGTTAAGGAATACGAAGATCGCACCGAGCGGCAGATCAAGATCCTTTCGGACATCTACGAAGAGAAGATCGCCAAGCTGCGACAGGGCGACGAGCTTTCACCGGGCGTAATCAAAATGGTGAAAGTCTTCATCGCCATGAAGCGCAAACTTTCAGTCGGCGATAAGATGGCCGGCCGCCACGGTAACAAGGGCGTCATCGCGCGCATTCTGCCGGAAGAAGACATGCCTTATCTTCCGGACGGAACGCCGGTCGAAATCGTTTTGAATCCGCTGGGCGTGCCTTCGCGCATGAACGTCGGGCAGATTCTCGAGACGCACCTCGGCTGGGCGGCGCGCGTTTTGGGTCTCTACTTCGCGACGCCGGTTTTCGACGGCGCGACCGAAAAAGAGATCAAGCAGAAACTCGACGAAGCCGGGGCCCGCGCCGCTGAGCTCGGACTTCCCCAGATCGTCAACGAGTCGGGCAAGGCCGTGCTTTACGACGGCCTGAGCGGCGAGCCGTTCGAACAAAAGGTGACCGTCGGTTACATCTACATGCTGAAGCTCTCGCATCTGGTCGACGACAAGATTCACGCGCGCTCGATCGGACCGTATTCGCTGATTACCCAGCAACCGCTGGGCGGCAAAGCGCAATTCGGCGGCCAGCGTTTCGGCGAAATGGAAGTGTGGGCCTTGGAAGCTTACGGCGCTGCGCACATTTTGCAGGAATTGCTGACGGCGAAATCTGACGATGTGGCCGGACGCTCAAAGATTTATGAGGCGATTGTTAAGGGCGAGGCGGATTTCGATCCCGGCTTGCCGGAATCTTTCAACGTGCTCGTGCGTGAGCTGCAATCGCTCTGTCTTGACGTTGAATTGATCCCCAAGGCCGGTGGCGCCGACGAGCCGATCGCCGAGCCGCTGATTACTTCTGGAATATAAGGAATGGCCGGAGGCACAGAGACAGACAGAAATGGCCACAGATAAACACAGATCGGCGCAGATAACGCATTCAGATCAGCGTGTATCTGTGTCCATCCGTGGCTGATCTTGTTGTTCTCTGCGTCTCCGTGCCTCTGTGGCAAGTCGATAACGGGAGAAAAGATGTTTCGATTCCAACAAGAGAAAACGCAACTCGCGCCTGACTTTGAGGCGATTCGCATCTCGCTGGCTTCACCGGAAAAGATCCGCCAGTGGTCGCACGGTGAAGTGACCAAGCCCGAGACGATCAATTACCGCACGTTCAAGCCGGAGCGTGACGGGTTGTTCTGCGCGCGTATCTTTGGGCCGGTCGCCGACTGGGAGTGTCTCTGCGGCAAGTACAAGCGCATGAAGCACCGCGGCGTAATCTGCGACAAGTGCGGCGTCGAAGTCACGCAGGCGAAGGTTCGTCGCGAGCGTCTGGGCCATATCGATCTGGCCAGTCCGTGCTCGCACGTCTGGTTCTTCAAAGGTCTGCCGTCGCGCATCGGCCATCTGCTCGACATCCCTTTGCGCGAGCTGGAGAAAGTTCTTTACTTCGAATCCTACATCGTCATCGATCCCGGCGATCTGAAAGAAATCAAAGAGCGGGAGCTCCTGACCGACGAGCGTTATCGTGAACTGACCCGTGATTTTCCGGGGCAGTTCGTCGCCAAGATGGGCGCCGAAGCAATTAAAGAGTTGCTGTCGATGGTCAACATCGAGGAGCTTTCCGTAGAGTTGCGCCGCCGCATGCGCGAAGAAACTTCGCAGCAGAAGAAGCTGAAATTCTCCAAGCGGCTGAAAGTCACGACTTCGTTCCTTAAATCCGGCAATCATCCCGAGTGGATGATCCTCGACGTGATTCCGGTGATTCCACCCGAGCTGCGTCCGCTGGTGCCGCTTGATGGCGGCCGCTTCGCCACCTCCGATCTGAACGATTTGTATCGCCGCGTCATCAACCGCAACAACCGTCTGAAGAAACTGATGGAGTTGCGGGCGCCTGAAGTGATCGTGCGCAACGAAAAGCGCATGCTTCAGGAAGCCGTCGATGCGCTGTTCGATAATGGCCGTCGCGGTCGCGTGCTGCGCGGCGTGAACAATCGTCCGCTGAAGTCTTTGAGCGGAACATTGAAAGGCAAACAGGGACGTTTTCGTCAGAACCTGCTCGGCAAGCGCGTCGATTATTCAGGCCGTTCGGTGATCGTCGTCGGTCCCGAGCTGAAGCTGCACCAGTGCGGTTTGCCAAAGAAGATGGCTTTGGAGCTGTTCAAACCGTTCATCTACAACCAGCTCGAGAAGCAGGGGCACGCGGCGACGATCAAGCAAGCGCGCGAGATGGTCGAGCGGCAGGAGCCGGTAGTCTGGGACATCCTGGAAGAAGTGATTCGCGAGCATCCGGTGCTTTTGAACCGCGCGCCGACACTGCACCGTCTGGGCATCCAGGCGTTCGAGCCGGTGCTGGTCGAAGGCAAAGCGATCAAGATCCATCCGCTTGTTTGCACGGCCTTCAACGCGGACTTTGACGGCGATCAGATGGCGGTACACATTCCGCTCTCGCCGGAAGCCCAAATCGAAGCGGCCGTGTTGATGCTTTCTTCGAACAACATTCTCAGTCCGGCCAGCGGCCAGCCGATCGCGGTGCCTTCGCAGGACATCGTGCTTGGCATTTACTATCTGACGCGCGACAAGGAAGGCGCGAAGGGCGAAGGCCGCGTGATTGCTTCGGGCGAAGAAGTATTGCTGGCGCTCGATGCCAGGGAAGTGACGACGCAGACGCCGATCAAACTTCGCATCACCGGCGACTTGATCGATCTGACTCAGGAGCACGATTCGCAGGACATTCTGCGCGCGGTGGCGCAGGAAGACATTCGCCGCGTTATCAACACGACGGTGGGCCGGGTGATCTTCAACGACTCGATTCCGAAAGGCCTGCCTTACTTCAACGGCACGCTGCGCAAGAAGGGTCTGCAATCGCTGGTTAACTATTCGCACATTCGTCTCGGCCATGAAATGACCGTGAAGATGCTGGACGATCTGAAGACTCTGGGTTTCTTGTACGCGACCAAGGCCGGCATCTCGATCGGCATTGACGATCTGGTAACGCCCCCGTCCAAGCCCGAGATTGTCGGCAAGGCGGAAAA
>DATGVD010000680.1:0-2767 GCA_035300785.1 Pyrinomonadaceae bacterium
AAGATCGTCCTTGGGGGAATTGCTCCTTCACCCATCGACGTGAGCGAAGGCGCCAACGCCCTGATCGGAAATCCATTCGACGACGATCACATTTCTGCCGCGGCCGAAGCGTGCTACAACAAAGCCCGCCCGCTGGATAACACCGACTTTGTAATGAACTGGCGGAAGCAGATGACGCGAGAGTACACGCTGCGCGCGCTGCGAGAATTGTTGTAGGAACAGGGCTCGTCCCTGCCCGCAAATCATGAAAGGCGGAACAAGCCCGCCTGTACAACGGAGACAATATGAAACGAGTCACAGGCATCGGCGGAGTTTTCTTCAAGGCAAGAGATCCTGAGAAACTGAAGGAGTGGTATCGAACCCACCTGGGTATCGAGTCGGAAAGCTGGGGCGCCGTGTTTCATTGGCGCGACGATCCTCGGGCAGACGATGGTTCCACGGCCTGGTCGGTGTTTACCGAAGAAACGAAACACTTCGAGCCCGGCAAGAAGCCCTTCATGATTAACTTTCGAGTTGATGACCTGGATTGGTTATTGACCCAACTTCGGGCAGAAGGCGTAGAAGTGGACGCGAAAACTGACGAATCCGAATTCGGCAAATTCGGTTGGGCCATGGATCCGGAAGGCAACCGGGTAGAACTCTGGGAACCGCCGGCGAAGTAGTTGAGCGGCCGCACGAATTAACCACAAAGACACGGAGACACAAAGTACGCTCAATAACACTTTGTGTCTTCCGTGTCTTTGTGTTTATCTTCTTTGCGTGAACGAAATCGTTGCAATTCTGCTCGCCGCCGGACGCTCGCGCCGCATGGGCGCATTCAAACCTTTGCTTCCCTTCGGCGATCGTACGGTGATCGAATGCTGCATTGATAATCTGCGCGCTGCTGGTATTGACGAAATAGTCGTCGTCGTCGGTCATCGCGCTGAAGATGTTCGACAACAACTGAAAGGCCTTGACCTGAGCTTCGCAGTTAATCCGGATCCCGATAGCGAGATGAGCGCATCAATCGCTCTCGGCGTCGAACAAGCCAGCAGCAACGCGAGCGCGCTAACTATCGCCCTGGTAGATCATCCGGCGGTGCCACCCGAAGTCATCCGGATTCTGATCGACGAATGGAAACGCGGCGCCGCCCTGGTACAGCCTGAACACGCCGGACGCGGCGGACATCCGGTCTTGATTGACCTGGCTTACCGCGAGGAACTGCTGGTTCTCGATCCCGCGCAGGGCCTGCGCGCGCTGTTCGCCGCGCATCGCGAAAAGGTGCGGCGCGCACCGGTCGAATCGCCTTACGTTGCGCAAGATATGAACACGTGGGAAGATTACCGTCGTCTCCACGAGGACGTCTTCGGCATAGCGCCGGCGCCGGCCTGACCGTTTTCAGCCCGTTTTTGCTGGCCCGAAGCGACAAATAAAAATGTCCAACGGGATGACCCCCGGCCTCATCTAAGCGTTCGTTGATTGGTTCGCCGTCACAGCTAAACGAGAACACAAACGACGGCGCACAGCCAAAGGAGCATTGATGTTAACCAGGATTCATAAAGTAGTCGTCATCACGACGTTTCTCATCGCGATTTCGATCGCGGCTGCGACTTCTGCGTGGGCGCAGGATCGAGCGGACTTTTCCTTCCGCGCGATTGATGGGGCGACCGTTACTTCCGAAAGTCTGCGCGGCCAGGTTGTTGTGCTCGCGTTCGGGGCTTCGTGGTTGCCGCTGACGCGCAATCAAATGGAAGGCGTGAAGAAACTCGCCGACCAGTACGCCGGTCGCAATGTAGTGGCTTACTGGGTCAGTACCGACTCGGAAAATCCCAAATCAAAAAACTTTGTAGCCGACGATGAATTGCGCGGGCTGGCTCGGAAGTACAACGTCAAGGTCCTGCGCGATCCGGACGGCGTCGTTTCGAAGAGGATGGGGGTCGATCAGTTGCCGTCTATGGTCATCGTCGATAAGCAGGGAAACATTTCCGGGACGGCCGGCGGATTGGATCCGAACGCCGACGTGGCAAAGCAGTTGGCGAGCCGGGTGGATAAGATTCTCTGAGGTTTGAAGTCTTGAATCTGGAATCTTGAATTTGAAATGACCGAAGTCCAAGTGCGCTAAGGTCCCCCTCTCGCGCCCGCCCAGCCTTCGTTCATCAACTCGTAGATCAACCTCACCGGCAAACCCACGACATTAAAATAGTCGCCGCGGATTTCTTTGATAAAGCGTGCGCCTTGTCCCTGAATCGCGTAAGCGCCGGCTTTGTCTTGCGGCTCGCCCGTTGCGACGTACCAGCCAATTTCATCTTCACTCATCTCAGCGAATCTGACTTCAGTTACTTCGTGGGCAACCTTCGACGAATCGGTTTCGCCGTTAACCAGCGCGACACCGGTCAAAACCTGGTGCCAGCGATCTCGCAAGAGTCGCAACATCCGGCGCGCATCTTCATCATCGCGCGGCTTCCCTAAAACCTCATTCGCGATCACAACGACGGTGTCCGCGCCCAGGATCGTCGAGCCGGCCGCGCGCAACGCCGCAGCTTCGGCTTTCGCGCGCGCAACCCTCTCGACATAGGCGACCGCCTCTTCGCCCGCGCGGCGCGACTCGTCAATACCGACGGCCTGCGTTTCAAACGGCCAGCCAACCGTGCGCAGAATTTCCGCGCGACGCGGACTGGCGGAAGCCAGGATGAGTTTTGCCCCGGTGATCATCGCGCGCAATTGCAGAGAAAAGTTAAATCACCTCGCTCGGACTCACTCACTTGGTTGTTTCGCTTGTCTTCCATTA
>DATGVD010000681.1:0-11015 GCA_035300785.1 Pyrinomonadaceae bacterium
TGCAGTTTCATAAGATAGAACTCCTGGTTTTGGAATCAAGACAGCAGCGTTGGATTCCCGTTGGATTCCTTGCTGAGCAGCGAAGACTACGAGCAGCGAAGACTAGCCGTGTACCGCGGTCCTTCGCAGGTCTATTGGAAACGAAGCGAGACTGAATCTATGCGTCCGTGGGCCGCCTGTCAAGCAGCGCAAAGGGCCGCATCGAACGGCCGAGTTTTCCTCCGTCGTCAGCCAACCGTGCCTGCCTCCGATACCATCCAAGCCGACGCGTTGCGGAGTTCAACCTTTAGGTTGCCGGGTTACAAGGCGCAAGGTAAAGCTTGAACTCGAAACAGAAATACCGCCCGTTGCTGGCGGGCGAGTGATACGTCGAACTATAATGCTGGTTCTCAAACCGATCGCCGTTATGCTTAGACCAATTCTTCTCTCCTGTGGCAGCGTCGCGCTGGCGCTTTGCTTTTTCGGATCGGCCGCGCCGGCCCAGCAACCACCCGTAGCCGGTTCGCGCTACGACGTCACCAACTATCGCATCGAAGTTCAGTTGAATCCTGACGAGCACGTCTTGCGCGCCGGCGCGGATATTACTTTCGTGCCGCAGGACGCGACCCGCTCGATCGTTTTCGAGTTGAACGGATCGCTGCACGTTGACGGCGTCGAGAAAGATGGACACGCGCTCACCGGCGTTGTGCAGGACGCGGTCGGCGCCGGAGCGCTGGGGCCAAACGTGCGCATCGACCTGGGCCAGGTCGTGCCCGCAGGCCAGCCGGCCACGCTGCGCATACGCTGGAGCGGCGCGCTAACTTCTCCGGAGGGCGGACCGCTCGCGAACAAGCGTCTGGCATACGTCGGGCCGGAAGGATCTTATCTGATGTATGCGTCGCGCTGGTTTCCGTTCCACGACTATGCCGCCGACCGCGCGACCTCGGAAATTACGGTGATCGTGCCAACCGGAGTCCAGGTGGGCGGAATCAGTGACGAGCCGGTGACTCCGCAGGTTGATAAGACCGGGACGACGCGTTTTCGTTTCGTGAACAAGCAGCCGGTGCTGATCGGCAATTTCATCGCCGGCCAGTACGTCGTCAAGTCGCTCAGATACGGAAAGTACGAGTTGCAGTTTTTCGTCAAGCCGGGCAGCGAAAATCGCATCAGCAACTACGGCGAGTCGATGGGCCGCGCGCTGGAGTTTTATACGAACCAGTATGGTGCGCCGACATTTGGATCTCGCTTCGTCGTGGCGCAAACCGACGATGAAGCCATCGAGGCTTATTCGGGTCCGGGAATTCTGTTTCTCGCTTCCAGGTTTTTCGATGCGGCGCGGCCGGCGTCTGACGAACGCTTGCAGCGCGAAGTTGCATATCAATGGTGGGGACAGTCGATTGGCCTGAAGTCCTTTGACGATGCCTGGATTTCGCAGGGACTGGCGGAGTGGAGCGCGTTCGCTTTGCGAGAGTCGACGCTGAACGGCGCGCAACTTGACGCGGCCCAGCGCGAAGAGCAGGAGCGCGCGTTGACATTCGAGCAGACTTCGTCGATCGTGCGCGCGCCGGCGGCGCTGGACGATCAGTCGGCCGCTTACCAGTCGATCGTCCTCTACAAAGGCGCGATGGTTTTTCGCATGCTGCGGGAAACGCTGGGCAAGGATCAGTTTAATGATCTGTTGCGCCAGTTCCTCGATCAGTATCGGAACAAGAGCGCTTCGATCGACGATTTCGAGCGGCTGACGTCAAAGGTGGCCGGCAAAAACATGCGCTACTTTTTCGCGCAATGGGTCGAAGGCACGGGCGTGCCCGAATTCAACGTTGACTATCAGATCATTCGCACGCGCGCCGGCAAGTTTCGCACGCGCGGCACCGTGCGGCAGAATTTCGAGAACCTGCACATGCCGGTCGAGTTGACGCTGCGCTCCGAAGGCGACTCGCAAACCAAGACGCTGTATCTCGATGGCCGGAGCGAAGATTTTGATTTCGAGTCTAACGGGCAGCCCATCGCTGCCGAAGTCGATCCGAACGACAAAATCCTGCGCATGTCCGACGAGCTGAAAGTTTCGATCGTCGCGCGCCGCGGCATTGAGCTGTTTCGCGAAGGGCAGTACGCCGAAGCGCAGCAGCAACTGGAATCTGCGCTGAAGCTCGATCGCAACAACGCGTGGGTTTACTACAATCTGGGTTTGGTTTACTTCGAACAAAAGAATTGGCAGTTGGCGCTCGACAATTTTCAGGCGGCGCTGGACGCCGTCAGCAGCAAGCCCGCGTGGATCGACGCCTGGGCGCGCATCAAACGCGGCAACGCCTACGACGCGCAGGGGAATCGGCCGCGCGCAGTCGCCGAATACCAGAAAGCCATGCAAACCGGCAGCGATTACGACAACGCGCAGGCGGTAGCGAAAAGGTTCATCGGCACACCCTACGATCCGAAAGCTCCCGCAGAGCAAGCGCAGAACACGCCGGGTGAGTTTTAGTGTTCATTAATCAGTCATTGAACGGATCGCTGTAGCCGCGTTCACGCGGCTTTCCCGCAGGGTTATTAGACCAGCCGTTTTACGGCTGGCCTGACTGCCACATGAGAATGATGAGCCCGCTTTAGCGGGCTTTTTCACTAGGGGCTAAAGCCAGACTTCGGAAGCACGCTAAAGCGCGCTAATCTAGAGCCCTTATTTTTGAAACAGCGCGGAAGCGCTGGCCTAATTAACCCTGCGGGAAGCCCGCTTAAAGCGGGCTCTGAATAGTTCCTACGGAATGAAAGCCGAACTCACAGATTCTCAGCCGCGCGTCCTTAAACCCGAGCAAGCGGCAGCCGCACACACCCTCGACCGGCATTTGTCCGTCACCGCCGGGCCGGGCGCTGGCAAAACGTTCGTGCTGGTTGAGCGCTATCTCGAAATTCTCCGCACCCAAAAAGTCTCCGTTGACAACATCGTAGCCATCACCTTCACGAACCGCGCCGCGAACGAGATGCGGGAGCGCCTGCGCGAGACAATTGACAACCTGCTCCGCGTAACTGAAGGCGACGAGCGTAAACGCTGGTTGCGACATAAGCGCGCGCTTGAAGGCGCCGTGATCACCACAATTCACGGGCTCTGCTCGCGGCTGCTGCATGAGTTTCCGGTTGAAGCGAACATCGATCCGCAATTCGTCCTGCTCGACGAGCATCAGGCGGTGATGTTGTTGGAAGCCGCAGTCGAAGAATCGCTTACGAACGCGATCCATCATGGCTATGAAAAGATCGTGCAACTGACACAGGGAACCGGCCGGTCGGCGCTGGCCCGCGCTTTGCTCGAACTCTATTGGAAGTATCGTGGCGAAGGATTGTCGCTCGGCACGATCCAGAAACTTTCGGCGGCGAACCACGCCACGGAAGCGGATTACAAGACGGCGCTCAAAGAGCTCGATGCCGCAATGGCGGAGCTGATTTCGGTGCGCGGCCTGTCGCGCGGGGCCGAGGAAAAGCGATTCAAGATCGCGCAAGCCTGGCCCGCGCTACGCGCAATCCTGGCCGCTCCGCCAAACGAACAGACGATCGGGTCCTATTGCCAGGCGATCGAAGATCTCCGGGAATGGCGGCCAAGCAAGGGCAAAGGCACCACCTCCGCGGTCGAGCGCGTGGATGAGTTGCTTTGGGGTTCAAAATCCGGCGATCGAGTTCGCGGCAAAGTGCCGACCCTGGGCTTCGATTTGCTGGCCCGGGATTACGCGCTGGCCATCTTGAAACTGCTCCGCGAAATCGACGATCGTCTGGACGCAGAGAAGCAGCGCCTCTCGGTGGTTGATTTCGACGATTTGCAACTGCGGACTCTGAAACTTCTCAGCGATCATCCGGAAGTGATGAGCCGGGTCGCCGAGCGCTATCGTTTCTTCTTAGTCGACGAGTTTCAGGACACGAATGGCTTGCAGCGGGATCTGATGACCAGGCTGGGCATGATGCCGGGAGCGAATCTGTTCATTGTCGGCGATCGCAAGCAATCGATTTACGGTTTTCGCGGGGCGGACGTGGACGTCTTTCGCGAAATGAGTGCGGAGATCGAAGCCGCCGGCGGTATGCAAGTGCCGCTGCATCTCAACTTTCGCAGTCAGAAACCTCTGATCGATTCGCTGAACTTTCTGTTCGAGCGAATCTTTCACGCCCGCGCAGAAATTCCCGCGGAACATTTGGGGCAACTGGGTTACGTCGAACACGAACCAGGCATCCCCGAGCGTGACGGGCAAGACCAGTCGCCGCTGGTCGAGTTGCTGGTCAGTGTCTTGCCCGACGCGGCCAGGAATGAGCCGGACGAATCAGATGATGATTCGGCTGACGATCAGAATCAGCCGAACGTGCGTGAGCGCGATGCCGATCAGGTGGTCGAGCGGATTGGATCGCTCGTGGACTCGGGCCGCAGTTACGGCGACATCGCCATCCTCTTCCGCGCGCTGACGGGCGTGTGGGTTTACGAGAGCGCGCTACGCCGCGCGGGCATTCCTTATCTCACCGTTCAGGGAAAAGGGTTCTACCAGCGCGAAGAGATCACTGATCTGATTCAACTGCTGCGTTTTCTCGACAACACGACTGACGAGTTGGCGCTGGCCGCAGTGTTGCGCTCGCCGCTTTGCGGCATTTCGGATAACGCGCTGCTGGCGCTGCGTTGCGGGCCGGAGACTGGTGGCGATCAAGAGCCGGAAAGACTGCGCCGGCGCCATCTATGGCCAGCGCTGCGCAGTCAAAGCGAGGTTCAATTCATCGACGATGAAGAGCGCGCGGAGCTTGATCGGGCGTCAGCGTTTCTTGACGCGATGGTCCGGCGGCGAAATCGATGCGGCATCGCCGAGCTTTTGCGGCTGGCGGTTACGGAGACGGAATTCATGACCGTGATCGCAGCTAACTTTGACGGCGCGCATCGCATCGCAAACGTGGAAAAACTTTTCCGCCTGGCTGAACAGTTCGAAAAAACCGGGGCTAACTTGATCCGCGACTTCGTCAACTATGTTGAAGAGTTCGAAGCCGTCGGCGGCCGCGAAAGCGAAGGCCAGATGGACAAATCAGCGGACGTCGTCCGGCTGATGACGATTCATCAGGCGAAGGGACTTGAGTTCCCCGTGGTGATCATTCCCGATTTGCATCGCGAACCGATCCGGCGCGACGCCCCATTCATTCTCGATCGACGCAAGGGTCTGAGCTTACGCGTGCCCGATGGACGCGGCCAGATGGTGCGCGGCGCTCTTCTTGACGAGTTGCAAAAGCGGGCCGGCTGGCGCGAAGAGTTTGAAAGCATGCGCGTGCTTTACGTGGCCGCCACGCGTGCCGAGGATCGTCTGATCTTTTCGGGCGCGATCGCGCGCAAGAGTCTTAAGAACCTGTGCGCGACAGAGCGCGAACAATGGCTGGCGTGGATCTGGCAGGCGCTCGAGCTGGACGAATATCCGCAAAGCGAGATAAAGCAGTTCGGCGACGATGTTCGGATTGACGTGCGAATTAAAGCTGGGTACGCAGGCGTCCCGCCTGCTGTCCAAGACGGCAGGCAGGATGCCTGCGTACCCAGCGTTGATGTTTCCCGGCCGTTCAGTGAACTGTTTCCTTTGCTGCAACCGATCGCGCCCGAGAAGGGCCGGATTCTGCGCCGCTTCAGCGTGACGCAGTTGATCAACTTTCAGCGCTGCGCCCGGCAGTACTACTTCGATCGAATGTTGCGCGCGCCCGGGGCGGAAGAGCTTGCGGCCTGGAATGACGCTGAAGCGCCGGAGCCGCCGGCGAATCTCACCGCCACGTTGAAGGGCGCCGTGATTCATCGTTTCTGCGAAACATTCGCGGTTGGCGACGAACCGGAAGAGCGTTTGCGGGCCAGTTTTGAAGACGTGACCCGGCAAAAACAAGCTGAGCTTGCCGGCAGAGTTTTCGAGATCGACAGCGAACAAGCCGTGCGTGATCTGATGCCCCTGGCGCGAAACTATCTGGCGAGCGATGTCTTCAAGCGCGTGACGGCGGCCCATCGAGCTAGCGACGAAACCGTCAATTCGAAATTCGAAATTCGAAATTCAAATTTGTCTTCCTCCGGTTTGTGGAGCGAGCTGCGCTTTCGTTTGCGTCGTTCTGCTGGAATTCTGAGGGGCACGATCGACAAACTGCTGATTACGCCGGCAGCCAGCGGTGATGGTTTTGATGTCGAAATCATCGACTTCAAAACTAATCGGTTCCGCGCGCAAACGGGCCAACGATCGCGCACCGCGGTCGTTGCCTCAACCTCAACCGGCGCGTCCAACGCGTTCAAATCCGGATCGCAACCGGCGCAGGGCTTTCTTGATTTCGAATTGCCGCAGCCAGACGCCGCGCCGTCCGCGCCCGCATTTTCGCTCCAAGAACAAATTGATGGAACGGCGCGTGACTATCAGTTACAGATGCAGGCTTACGCGCTGGCACTGCGTGAACTCCTGCCAGCCGGGACCAAGCTCAGAAGCCTGCGCGCGACGCTTCACTTCATCGATCCCAATGTCGAGAAGAGCGTGTCATCAACCTTGCTTGAGCTGGAAACCTGCGCGCGTGCGATTGACGAGGCGATGCTGCGGATTGCTTTGCTCGACGGGACGCTCGATGCCGAAGCTTTTCCACCATTGCCCGCCACGCACTGTCGCATGTGCAACTTCCGCGATCTGTGTCCCGCAGGACTCGAATGGTTGCGTGCGGGGCACTAGCCCGACCGTCAGGGAGGGCTCCGTTTCTCAAGTCGAAATGATGAGCCCTCCCTGACGGTCAGGCTAGTGCCTCACTTTGCGGCTCGTCAAATCATCCCACTTCGCGTATAAACCTTCGCGCGGAGGAGTCAATTGATGATTACCCTGAAATCATTCGATGGTGGAGTGTTTGATGCTTATCTCGCGTTGCCCGCAGGCGGCTATGGCCCGGGCATCGTCGTGTCGCAGGAGATTTTCGGCGTCAACGAATACATGCGCCAGGTTGCCGATTGGTACGCAGCCCATGGCTTTGTCGCGATGGTTCCCGATCTTTTCTGGCGGCAGGAGCCGGGAATCCAGCTAACTGATCAGACAGACGCCGAGTGGCAGAAAGCAATTCAGTTATACCAGGGGCTCGATGAAGCAAAAGCTGTCGAAGACTCAGCCGCGGCGGTGGAGTTCCTGCGCCGGCATCCGGCGTGCAGCGGTCGCGTCGGCGCGGTTGGCTTTTGTCTGGGTGGAAATCTCGCCTACTTGCTGTCAGTGCGCTTCAAACCAGATTGCGCGGTCGGTTATTACGGCGTCAGTATCGAGAAGACTTTGAATGAAGCAAAAAACCTCGCCTCGCCGTTGATGCTGCATGTTGCCGGAAAAGATGAGTACTGTCCGCCCGAAGCACAGAAGCAAATCCACGAAACTTTGGACTCAAATCCGCTGGTCACGATTCATGACTATCCGGAGCAGGATCATGCTTTCGGTCGTCCCGGCGGCAAACACTACGATGCGGCCAGTGCAGAACTCGCAAACCTGCGGACGCTGGAATTCTTTGTGCGCAATTTGAGCGGCGAAGGAATCGCGAGCGCGCAGAAGTCGCTTTCGGATCGTTGGGATGAACACGTCAAATACGAATTTGCCACGCGCGACACCGAAGACACTTTGAAAACGATGGTGCCCGATGCCTACGTTAATCATGTGCCAGTGTTGACGGGCGGTGTGGGACACGACCAGCTTCGCGAGTTCTACTCAAAACGTTTCATTCCGCAAATGCCGCCGGACACTTCGATGACGCCGGTCTCGCGCACGATCGGCGTCGATCGCGTGGTTGACGAAATGGTTTTCGAGTTCACGCACACGATCAAGATGGACTGGATGCTGCCGGGCGTTCAGCCTACCGGCAAGCACGTCAAGATTCCCCTGGTCGTCATTGTCCACTTTCGCGACGGCAAGCTGGCGCACGAACACATCTATTGGGATCAGGCTTCGGTGTTGGCGCAGCTTGGTTTGATTGAGACAGCAAAGCTTCCAATCGTCGGTGTTGAGACGGCTGAAAAGGTTTTGAATCCGAGCTTGCCAGCTAACAAACTGATGAAGAGATAGGCTGAGAGATGCGAAGGGTAGCGCGCCCTTGAATATGAAGTCAGTACCACCCGCGTGAGCGGGTGGATCCGATCAAGTCCGATCGACCCGCCCGCTCACGCAGGCGGTACTGATGACCTCATTGCGTCAAAGCCTGATCGAATCGAAATTACGGAGCAGGAGGATTGACTTTGGATAATCACGAAAATGCAACGCCGATCGTCTCCCGTCTCCGCCGCGACCTCGGCACGATTGAATCGTACGCGGCGCTGATTGGAATTCTGATCGGCGCCGGCATCTTCAAAGTCACCAGCGACGCCTGGTCGCTCACCGGTCCGAGCGTGGTTCTCGGTTACGCGGTGCTGATGCCGGCCATTCTCTCGACTTCGATTCCTTATGCAGCGTTCATCTCAACGCCTCTGGGACGCGAACCGGGCGGAGAGTATCTGCACATCTCTCGGACGCTCGGTGGTTTTTCGATTGCCTACATCGGCTCGTGGCTGAAGATCATCGCCTACATCGGCGCCGGGGCGTACCTGGCCAGTGCGTTGGCAGATTACATTATCGAGCTTACCGGAAAGCGTATCAGCGGCGAGTTTGCTCACCAGACGCTCGCGGTCGGCAGCCTGCTTTTTTTCTATGTCGTGCACGTGGTCGGCGTGCGCTGGTTTGGCCGGATCCAGGTGGCCATGTGCGTGCTTTTGGGTCTTTCGATTTGCGTACTGGTAATTCCCGGACTGTTTGCGATCCATCCGGCCAACTACTCGCCGTTCATCACGCACGGCGCGAGCGGATTCGCCCTGAGCCTGGCGCCGATTTTCTTTTCTTACGCCGGCTTTGAGTCTTTGGCCCAAACGGCGGGAGAAACGAAAGACAGCACCCGGCGTTTGCCGATGGTTTTTTTGAAAGGAATCAGCGCGACGGCGCTGATCTTTATATTGATGTCGGCGGTCGCGTTCGGGGTGTTGCCGGGCGCGCGTTTGGGGGCGAGCAGCGCGCCGATGACCGAAGTGGCCGCAGTCTATTTGCCCTGGGGCGCGGCTGCTTTTGTGACGCTCGGGGCCATCATGGCGATCACGACTTCCCTGAATCCGACGCTGATCGTTCCGTCGCGGCTCGCGCTCATTTTTGTCGAGGATCGTCTGGCGCCGCGCTGGCTTGGGTTCGTAAATCGTCGCACCGCGACTCCGATTCGCGCGCTGACGCTGACGATGGCTGCGTGTTTGCTGCTCGTGATAAGCCGTCAGCTTTCGCTGGCTTTGAACATCGCCGTGTTTGCTCTGGTGCTCCTCTACTTTCTTCACAGTCTGACGTTTCTGCTGTTGCCGCGGCGAAACCCGAAGCTTTACAGCGAGATCACGATTGCCATGCCGAACTGGCTGCAACGCGGCGCAGCGTGGCTTTCAGTCTTGTCGATGGGCGTGTTGATTGCGGTGCAGGTCGTGCAGGACGTGCACACGCTGACCACGCAGAGTTTGAACGACAGAATCATGAAGCATTCGCTGACGAGCCTGGAACTCGCGCTGGTGTGGTCTTTGATCGGCGCGGTACTTTATGGTTTTGCGCGCTTGATGCGCGCAAGGGAGTCAGTACCACCTGCGTAAGCAGGTGGGTCCAGCGCCCAACCCGCGTTGAGCCGCGCTGAATCTTTGACCCACCCGCTGACGCGGGTGGTACTGACCTCATAACGTTTCTTATGGATATTCGAGACAGACGAGTCTTAATCACCGGCGCGAGTCGCGGCCTCGGCCGCACGCTCGCCTTGGCGTTCGCCGCAGGCGGCGCGCGCGAAGTTTTTGCCGGCGCGCGTAACGCAGCGGACATTGAGAAGTTGAAGAGCGACGTAGCGGCGATCAGCGCGCCAATCACGCCGATCAAACTCGACGTAACGAGCGAAGACGATGTGAACGCAACCGCGAATCTCGGCTTCATCGACATTCTGGTGAACAACGCCGGCATTGCCGGCTATGGCGATCCTCTGCAGATGAATTTCGAGACCGCGGTGCGCGAGATGAATGTCAACTATTTCGGCGCACTGCGCATGGCCCGCGCGCTGGCGCCACAGATGATCGAACGCGGCGAAGGAATGATCGTGTCTGTGGCCACGGCCTTTGCGAAAGTGAATCTGCCGCTGGTGGGAACATATTGCGCGAGCAAGGCTGCTTTGCTCTCCCTAGGGCAAGCACTGCGCGCTTATCTATCCGAGAAAGGCGTGCACGTGATGACGGTGATGCCGACGACGATCGATACCGACATGAGCAAAGGCGCCGACGTGCCCAAGATGACGACGGAGTTTGTCGCCACTGAAATCCTGCGTCATATTCGCGAAGAGACAATCGATCCGCCGATTGGGGAAGAAGCTGAAGGGATACTCGATGGTTTGCTGAAAGATCCAGTCGGACTGGAAAAGATGATTGGGCAGATTCGAGCTTGAAGCTCCGTTAGGAGCGGAATATTTATAGCACCGGAACTAACATAATCAATACAGCTCCGTTTAGGAGCGGCATGTTATCGGTTTCACATAGCGCTCCTAAAGGAGCTTGGATCAAAATTGCGATTCTGAACTATAAACATCGCGCTCCTAACGGAGCTTCGGAAATGACCGTCTTTCAAAACCTGAAACTTGAAAGTTGAAACCTGAACCCCAAATCAACCGTCGTCGCGAAGAATTCCCGACCCTCGCCTCCGGCATACATTTGCTGAGTCACAGTCTCGGCCCGGTGCCGCGCGCGGTGCGCGAGTCGATGAACGCATACGCGGAAGCGTGGGAACATCACACCAGCGAAGACGCCTGGGCCACGAGTTGGTGGGAGATGTCTACTGAGGTGGGTGATCGCATCGCGCGAATACTCAGCGCTGAACCGGGTTCAGTGCAGATTCAGCCGAATGCTTCGATCGCGCTCTCCAGCGTGGCCTCGTGCTTCGATTTCAAAGACACCGACCGCAACAAGATCGTCACCAGCGCGCTTGATTTCCCGTCGATGCAATACATCTGGGACGCCCAATCAAGGATTGGCGCGA
>DATGVD010000682.1:0-3146 GCA_035300785.1 Pyrinomonadaceae bacterium
ACCACCGGCGTTGATTTCAGGAGATCTTCGCTGACGGTTTTGCGGCCCAGACGCTTTTGTAAATCGCTGAAGGGCAGAATCTGTTCGCCGCGCGCGGTAATGATCTCGCCGTCAACTATTGCGTCTGTGGGCAGCGCGCGCAGCGGCTCGATCATTTCGGGAAAGCGCAGCGAGATTTCGTCCAGCGTGCGCGAGTAAATCGCGACCCGCCCCTCCTGTACATGGGCCTGCGCTCGTATGCCGTCGAACTTGTCCTCGACGAAGAATTCCCCGGGCATCGTGCGGGTGATGTCGTTCAAGTCCGCGGCGGGCGTTGCCAGCATGAATTTCAGCGGATGAAAGAGTCGCATCGCGACGTCTGTTAACTCGCCGGCGCGGGCGCGCGCGGCCGCCTCGCCGATGTCGCCGGTGAGCATGTTGGCCGTCGCGACTTCTGCCAGCGGTTGTGAGAACGCGCGCGCGATCGCGTCTTCCACCAACCCTTCGCGCAAACCGATGCGCAGATCGCCAGTCAACAGCTTGACCAGATACTTCGCCTCCAACGGCGTCGCGCGCGTCAGCACTTCGATCAGAAGTTTTTGCTTGCCCCTCGCGCCGCGCGTTTCGCTGAGGCGCGCCAGCAGCGCTTCAGTTTGTTCCAGCGTCAAGCTCGGCGCATTCACGCGACCGCGCTCAGCCACAGCCTCGAAAGCCACGTCGCCGGCATCGCCCAACCGCACATAACGCGGGCTCAGGTTTTCAAGACTGAGTCCGGTCGCCGCGCTGAGGGCTTCGGCGAGAATGCTGCCGCCGACGTTCGTCGTGCGGGCATCTTTCAAAGCGAATCGCTGGCCGGCAAAGTAGCGTGCGGCGCGCGCCAGATCTTCGTCCGACAACGCCTGGAAATACTCGCCCAGCAGCGCCGCCTTTTCGAGCTTCCTGGTCGTCGCGGCCACAGCTTCCGCGGTGCGCGCGAACTGCTCGAGAGAATTTGGCAGAAGATCGCTGACTTTGTTCTTCATTGAATCGCCCGGAAAGATTGCTTGACCATCGGGAGAGCTGTCAAACGGGAGCGTCTCAATTCCTTTCATTTTCCTTGGCGCCTTCAGTTTCGCTTTGCGCCTTTGCGTGAACCTTGCTCCCTCGGGGAAGATGGATTTCACGCAACGGCGCAAAGTCAAGCGGAAGGCGCCAAAGCACAATTGAGACCCTCCAGGGTTATCGGTTCGCTACCCCAAGCGGTTCGCTACGCGCTACAATCCAACCGGCGGCCGCCAGGCAAAGAATACCGGCGGGCTTTCGATTATGATGACTATCATGTTTCTCTTCATTTTGGATTCGTTGGGAACCAGCGAGTTACTCGTCATTCTGGGAGCAGCGCTGATCTTTTTCGGGCCGCGTCGCTTACCACAACTAAGCCGGCAGCTCGGCAAGAGTCTGGCTGAGTTTCGCCGCGCTTCGGAAGATTTCAAGCGCACGTGGGAACGCGAAGTCAATTTGGAAAATTTTGATAAGGGAGTCGAGCCTTCAGCAGACAATTCGATTTTGGACAAAGCCGCGGACCGAATCCGCGCGGCGCGCGAAGCAGCGGCCCTCGATTCTGGTTCTCCGGAATCGATCCCGTCCGCGATTGCCCCGTCAGTCACGCCGGTCGATCCTGCGCTTATCCAGCCCCGCGAAGCGACGCCTCAAGCGACTGAGCCGGCCGCCGCAGAGCCGGCCACCAGCAAGCACGACTGGCTGTGACGCGGACACGAATTCGAACCCGCCACTGAGATCAGATGTCCAGCCTGCGACCTAAAGCCAACGGAGAAAAAGCCTCGCGCGAAGATCTCGGCGGCCAGATGTCGTTTCTCGAACATCTCGACGAGTTGCGGAAGCGCTTGATTCGGAGCATGGCGTTTGTGCTGGTCGCAGCATTTGCTTGTTGGTTCCTGTCTGATCGCATCTACAACTTTTTGGCGCGACCGGTGATGCAGGCGCTGGCAAATGCGACCCAGCGTCAGGTGCAAATCGCCGGCTTGAACGGGCAGCAAACTTCGACGCCGCTCAGCTCGCTGAAGGTTAACGACAAGCTGCGCTACATTTTTCCCCAGACGACCAGGCTGGGGCCGGCCATGATTCCGGCCGGCGCTTCGGTCGCGGCCCGCGTAGATAAAGACAAGGACGGCCACGTCGGCGTGTTCACAGATGAAGCCCTGTCCGCCGGCGACACAGTGGTGCCGAAAGACGTGCGTCTACCGATAGACTTGAATGCGCCGCTCGGCGCTTTGCCCGATCCGAACGAAAAACTGATCGTAACGACGGCGCTGGAACCATTCGCGCTTTATGTGAAGGTGTCGCTGTACGCGGCGCTGGTGCTCTCTGTCCCGTTCCTGCTCTGGCAAATCTGGGCCTTCGTCTCGCCGGGCCTTTACCCGCACGAGCGAAAATACGTGACCCCGTTTATCGCGCTCTCCAGCATCTTTTTCATTTTGGGGACGATGGTCGCGTACTACCTGATCTTTCCGCCGGCGGCGAAATATCTGCTCGGGCTGGGCCAGGATTTCCGGCTGCTGCTGAAGGCCGACGACTATTTCGATTTCATCATTCTGTTGATGCTCGGCATGGGCATCGTGTTTCAGATGCCGGCGGTGACCTACATTTTGGCGCGGATCGGATTGATCACCGCGGGCTGGATGTTGCGCGTCTGGCGCACGGCGGTAATCGTTATTTTGATTGTGGCCGCGGTTTTGTCGCCCACAAACGACGTGCCCAACATGTTGCTGTTCGCCGCGCCGATGTTTGCGCTGTATGCGATTTCAATTCTGGTCGCCTGGATCTGCGGCCGCGAGCGCCGCCCTGAGTGAACTAATCACCACAAAAACACCAAGTCACAAAGGAAGTAAAAGGCGGAGCGGGACGACAGGAAACTGGCTGAAACACCAATAGAGCTCTATGCGTTCGACCGCAATCCCCACGGTTCGATCTTTGGGTCCTCTGTGTCTTTGTGGTTAAGTGCCGCAGGGCAACTGGGCGCTCTCTCGACCGCATCTTGACTCTCGTTCAGGCCAACTCTAGAATTCGATCTTAGTGAATTAGAGCCGCGCAGTTTCGGATAACATTGGCGCTCAACCGTTTTCGAGTTTTCGATCAGCTTTCCCGAGGAGTAGTTTTCTTATGTCACA